>DUEU01000027.1 GCA_011191985.1 Dehalococcoidia bacterium | reverse complement strand
TGCCAGGTAATGGGTAGCAGGAAGCCGATGACGGCCCCCAGTGATGCTCCCTGAGCCACGCCGATGAGATAAGGGTCGGCCAGCGGATTGCGGAAAAGCCCCTGGTATGTAGCCCCGGCCGTTGCCAAAGCGGCACCAACCAGTCCGGCGAGGATAACCCGAGGCAGGCGTATTTCCAGGACAATAGTCTCAACGGTACCCTGCCAGGTTTGGGCGATATCAACCAAAGGCAGCTTCGCTACCAAGACACTAAACGTGGTCAGGATAGGAATGTGGACGCTGCCAACACTGGTTGCCAGTAATACTATCGCTACCAGCGCGACCGACAGCCCCAGAATGCTGAAGAGCCGCGTCCGTCTTCCCGAAAAGTAAGCCCCAATTGGCTCGTTGGCAACTGGATTGAAAGACATATCAGAAAATCCTCAAGCAAGTTAATTGAATAATTCGGGATGGATAAATTGGGCAAACTCCTCCAGCCCCTCGACTATCCGGGGACCAGGTCGGCTGGTCAGGTCAACGTCTACGGCATAGATGCGGTCATGTCGACGAGCTTCCGTGTCCCGCAACCGCGGCTCTGTTTTGGCGAACTGGAAAGTCTGGTCTGCACCGCTACCATGACCAGCGCCGGCAATGATTACTTCCGGATTCGCCGCAATAACCGCTTCTAGACTGATATCGGCGTAGTCAGTGAGCTCACGGGCAATATTTAGACCGCCGGCTTTCTCTATCAGCTCATCCTGTAGGGTTCCTGAGCCGGCTGTCATCAGAGGGTCATGCCAGACAACATAACAGGTTGCCGGCCTCTGCTCCAGTGGTAGACCATCTGTCTTGTCGGTTACAGACTCGATTCGTTGTCGCATCCCGGCTACCAGCTCGGCAGCACGTTCCTCAACACCGGCAACCATGCCCGTCAGGATGATAGCTTCCAGCACGCCGTCGATTGTCTCAGGGTTCAATGCCAGCACGTTCAACCCTCTGTCCTCAAGCTGGGGAATGATTTTAGCTTCGTGTCTCGATGTCGCCAGAACTAGGTCGGTGGAGAGGGACACTATTTCCTCTATGCTCGGTGTGCTGAAGCCGCCGATGGTTTGTTTTGCTTCAGCCTCTGGTGGGTAGTTGCAATAATCGGTAACGGCTACCACCCGATCAGATAGCCCCAGTGCGAATAGGATCTCGGTATTGCTAGGGGCAAGCGATACGATTCTCTGCGGGGTCTTATCCAGTGCGACCGTCCTACCCAGTTGATCTATCACCTCAATTGGTGACGGTAAAGCACTCTCCGGTGGTGATACGCAGGAGGCAGAAAGGAATAAGGCAATGGTTGAGACCAGAAAGACGGTATAAATTCGGTGCAATTTGCTTTTCAAGGGCAACTCACTTATAAATAAAAAATCCCTCATCCCGAGGGGTAATAAAGACTTAACAAAAAGTCCTACCACTCCCCGCGGAGTGCTGTAGGCAATTCAGAGGCTGGCGTTCTGGCTCATGATGATACAGCCATCAATCACAGTGGCGCGGCCGCGCCGGAATTACACCGACTTGCTCTCCAGTTAGGCCCTGACTTACGCTCAGGCACCTCTGATTCTTTATTCTATTTTAGCCTATTATAGAATTTATAGAATAGAAATACAAATGAAAGAGGTAGAGTGACCGGACCCCCCTTTCCAATACTTAAGCCCAGGGCCTGTGCCATAACCTCGATAAACCTGCCCGTCCCGGCCGCGCACTTATCATTCGTCATAAAATTAGCCACTATGCCACGCTCATCGAGCTTAATTGCCTTGCTATCCTGACAGTCTATATCGATAACCATCTTGGCCGCCCCGGCACCAATATCAACCCCAGCCACGAAAGTCATTTTTCATCCTTTCAAAGCCCTTTTCTTCCTGTCCTTCAAAATTTCGGCGAATGGCTCCACTCTGGTTCTAAACCGCTCTGCTGAGTACTCCCGACTATCAACGCTATCCTGCTCAAGTGCCAGCACCGGGATATCCATCTCCCTCTCCAGCACTTCTTTAGCCTTGCGAGGAAAGGTATTATAAATACGGCACTTGGACAGCGCGGCGATAATAACCCCGTCTATTTCCCATTCGTGGCAGAGCTCTTTCAGTTCGGTTATGGTGAGCTGCCCGGAACATCGCTGCCCTCCCCTCATGTGTCGGTCAGCAAGTTGCTCCCAGATCGATTCATGTTCATCGGGTAAGCTTCTGGCTGAGGCGCTGATAAAATTAGTAACCGAAGCCAGACCTGCTTTTTCAATCACCTCGGTTACCGCCGGGTCGCTAGCATGAGGAAACAGGTTTATCACCCTGGGCGCTCCCTTTTCAAGTACCCCTACTCCCCGCCTCACCCTTTCCCGCAACTCCTCAAGTAAAATATTGGCGGCCGTAACCCCTTCTCTCGCCGTCCGGCCGGCGCAGGTTACGATTGCAGAACAAATATTTTCCCAATCCTTTTCACTCAACGGTATGGGATCAGACCTACCTCTAAGCTCTGAAATTGCATCGAAGATAGACTTCAGCTTGCCCCACTCTGCCATCCCCCGGGTCATCGTCTCCTCCGTAAACTCAAGACCGATGACCTCCCGGAATACCTGGGCAACATTTTTTAATTCTTGGACAAGGTACTGAACGCGCCGCGGATTGGCATGTGGCCAACGGGCCCCATCCTCGTCACTACAGCCGTCTATGTGCGCTACGGGTATACCGTGAAGATACTCTATTATCTCGTCGGTTTTTCCGGCCTGGTCACACGTAAGACCCACTGGTATCAACAAATCGGGCATGGGAACCATGCCAACGAGCACGCTGGCTAACCGAGCTTGTAAAAAGGGGCAATGTGCCTGCCCGGGTGGCATCCAGAATTCCTCGGCTTTCTCCAGTATCGGCCCTAATTTGCCGAAGTACTGCCCCATGACCGTCATAATCATTGGCTCAGGAACAGAACAATAAACTTCCTCTGACATGAGTGCCATAGACCCCGTAACCTGGGCCACGGGCGGGAAGGAGGAATAGACTATCTTTTTGCCTTCCTCTTTGGCCAGCGTTAAATCGACAAACTCCTTCAGCCATATGCCCCGGAACTTGCGCATGCCGGTCAATTCCAGGTCAAAAAACCGCTTGATTCTCTCCTCTGCCCGGCTTACGTCCTCAGTCGTGATTTGCCATATCTCTAACGCCTTGTCTATTCTTGGGCTCTCTTTTTCTATCTCATCTGGCTCAAAGCCGCACAGCTCTAATAACTCCGAATACATTTCTACCCCCTTTGCCTGATAATATCGATAAACGTCTCAATACGCGTTCGCATCGGCCCGGTCTCCGCAATATCGTAATCAGAAGTAAGCTTGAGCAAGGGAATACCTGCCTTTTTCTTCAACTCCTCATGAAAAAGTAACCCCTCACGGTCGTAGCTGTCCCGGTACAGCAACGAATACCAGACGACACCGTCTACTTTGAACTCTTTAACCAGCTCCAGCAAATAACGGAACCTGTCCCTGACAGCTCCGTGGAAGATGGCCGGGGGTACCCTCCTCCTGAGATATCGATCGGCCAAAGCCCTTATCGGGTCACCGCTGGACCCCACCTTCTGCTGGTAGTGCCTCACTCCCTCACTGAACTCCTCGATGACAATGTTAGCCCCGATATCCTCCAGTATATCTACCACTTTGTAGTCTCCGTCGGCCATGGTGGAACCCACCAGCATAATCTTGGGGCCTGCGCGCCGTGGTGGCTCCAGCTTTTTCAACTCGCTGGCGATTGATTCCAGGGCTGATACCAGGATATGCCGGTCAGCATAATAAGTAGCGTGGTTCAGCCTTATGAAGTCCCGGCCACTTATAAGAGGGCGCTCCGACGCTCTGGTAAAGCTTATCCCTTCCAAAAGTCCCCTTATACTGTTAGACAGCTCGATCTCCTCCTGCAATCTCTCGTCCTTGATTTCGGCGCCGGTGATTTCCTCCAGCTTCCGTTTGAGCAATCTTAGTCCGTCAACATAGTATTCAAACGCATGCTCAGCACCGGTATATCGGGGAACACCAAACCGTAACACCTCCACATCGGTATAGAGCTGCCAGCTTTCGGCTATGGCGGTTACATTTCTATCTGTGATAGGCACCACAAGCAGGTCGGGCAACTGGTAAAGCGGTTCCTCTCCTAAAGTCCGGTACCCGATTTGAGACCGGCAAAATGTATCGAGCAAGCGAAAAAGATAGGCCTGCGAGGCCGCCACCGGCTCATGGTCACCACCTCGAATGAGGCCCACCGGTATGACCCCGCTGGCATGTGCTATCTCCTCCGGCATATACCCGTTAGGAACGTAGCCGACAATTTTAGCCCCCTCCTGTTTCAACCTCATCAATTCTACCGGTCTTTCTCTCACATGTGACATCAATCTATCCATTGCTTCCATGGTACCCCCTCCTTTCCTTTATATCATACTCATCGTTGACTCGGAAGTTTCCGTTTTAAATGAATTATGCGCACTGTAAACCACGTTTTCAAGAGGCTAAAGGCCTCGGTCTGTTGGTCGGGCATATGCAGGAGTTTGTGCCTGCACTACAAGTACTCTGTGTTCTGGTATGTGGTATAGAGAGAAGCAATAAAACAATGGCACGATAATCTTTTCCCCCAACAACCCGAATGAGATAGACCTCTATTCAATTGTTAACTTCAAACTGATACACTACCGTCGGTTGACAAAAGTTTTTCAGAAATATTTAATATGTCATCAGGGATTTCAAAGCTAGAAAAGGAGGTCAAAAGCATCCGTCGCTAATTTCAAACGCGGGTGTAACTCAGCGGTAGAGTGCTTGCTTCCCAATCAGTCTTGTCCTGTTTAAGGCTAAGAGGTTCCGGTTTAGCTACGGAATCGGGTGGACGAAGCAAGCACTCCTTGGTCTCGGGCTTATAAACTCTATATCGCCCTCGTTCTAGTCTCATTATCAGCCTCCTTCTCTATGCTTTAGTGATTCGAGTTTCCCTATAGGTAAATAGTAAGCGAAATTGTACTTCAGGTCAAAAAATTCCTATTTTTCAAGCACGTTTGGAGAGTAAATGAAGCAGCGGTAAAACCGGGAAGGCACTCTTAGATGTAATGGTCAGTGCTCTCACCAGGCGACGAGTGGTTATATTCTGTCAGGATGAGTGATGATCGTTTTCTAGGTTTTAATCCGCTTAGCCAATATCAATGATAAAAGCAAACCTGGCTTGCTTAACTTCAGTGCTTTTACTGATACTCATAAATAGATTAGGATCGAAGAGTGGATCTGTCTTGTTTCTATCCTTCTCGGGGAAGAAAAGCTAGGTTGTTATGACCAATAAAGGACCTTGACCGCTGGGAAAGCCTGGAGGTTGCCCAAAGAGGAAGTAAAAGCTAACAACCAGGGAGTAAAAAGAGGAGCATTTCTGCTCCCCTTGCTTTGTCTTGGTAGCGGGGGGTTGAATTCGAATCAAAGACAGGGTTTTACAAGGTAGATGCCTTGCCCATAAAAACAGATAGGAGCAGAGCCAATCCAGCCCTGCTCCCCTCCGTTTGATAGCGCTGGTCACCCACACTATCACACCTATCATGATATAGCACAGTGGTTTGAATGAGGGGCAGAGTTAGGTAGCAATACGGTTAGAATGAGTTTTGCTTGGAGTACTTAAGAAGTCTGGTCTTTTTCCTCTCAAATTCTTCCTGAGTTATGACTCTGTCATCCCTCAGTTCGGCCAATATCCGAATAGTATCCGCGATAACAGTTTGCCCATTTTCTGTTGCGGTAGCAGTTACACCAGTTGACTCCTTCTGCCTTATTGTCTGTAGTAACGAATTTAGCTCTTGACTTACCCCTTTAAACCTGATAGGGTCACGTATTCCGATAACAACAGCTTCAACCCATTCCGACTTTATGATAGCACCTAAAACTATTAACACGACTCCAATCGGCACCAATACTAAACAATATGGTGCTAAAGCTCGATGCTCAGAGGAAGCAAAAGCGAACCCAAACACACCGACAGCACAGATAATAATGCCAAGAACGATTAACCACCAATAACGTTTTGAAGAATATTCCACGCTTGATATTTGAGCATACGCAAAGTCCCGTACTTTCCGCCCTTTTTGTACAAGTATTCGCCTATCAGTTGCATAGACTTGATGACTTTTAAGTTCGAATGTCTTTTCAACACGCTCATCGGCTGTTAAGAATTTTCGTAAGCTCTGAGGCACTTGCTCATTCGTCACTGTTCGCTATTTCCTTACGAATTTTATTATTGCTTGTCTTCATCAATAACTACATAAAAAAGGAAGTAACCCTAAACATACCTTTGATTAAGCACTTGAGTATACTGCTGCTTTGGCGCTTTGTCAATGCCACAGAAATGGTATTGGGGGTTGGATTAGAAGGCGACGACCCTCTGGTTATGAGCCTGATAATCAAGCTACTCCAAAACTATCTATAATTAAATCTCCTTCACTTACTTTACTATTGTGAGCTACCGCCCCCGGACTATTGTTATTCTCTCGGGGCTTTCAGTAGCGATGAACCTTATAAACCTTGCATGTCACAATCAGGGATGATAGCATTAACAACTGAAGCATCATACTTGCCTCCAGACATTTTTTCCAAGAGTCGTGGTTCAGAGATAGTTAGTCCAGAGCTGGCGTATGACCGATTTTGAGCAGAAGCAGCATAGGGTGTTCTACGGCTGGTGGATTGTCGGTGCCGTTTCCCTGATGTCGGCATATATCTCCGGGATTGTCTTCTATGGTTTTACCGCTATTTTCGAGCCGATTGCGAATGATTTTGGCTGGAGCTATGCGCAGGTCTCCATTGCCGCTTCAATACGTGGCGTGGAGACAGGCATTCTTGCCCCACTGGTAGGATTTCTTATTGACCGCTTGGGGCCAAGGAAGCCGGTTTTCGCCGGAATTGTCATCATCGGTCTTGGCTTGTTGCTTCTTAGCCGCGTTAATTCTCTCGTGGCATTCTACGGGGCTTTCATCATCATATCCATAGGCATGAGTGCGTGTACCAATGTTCTTACGATGACGGTGGTCGGAAACTGGTTTCGGAGGAAAGTGTCTACCGCTACTGGTATTGCGACGTGTGGCGCTGCTATTGGAGGTGTCTTAGTCCCGTTATTAACTCTACTCATTGATACATTCCGCTGGCGAACGGCAATGATAATCCTTGGTGCGGGGGCCTGGGTCATCCTTTTGCCGTTTGTGCCTATAATCAGGCACAAGCCCGAGCAGTATGGCTATTTGCCTGATGGTGATGTAAGTAAAAAGATAGATACTGACAATGGTCTGACCTCCGTACAAAGTAACGAAGTTGATATAGGAGTTGGGCAAACCTTGAAGAGTAGAACCTTCTGGCATATATCACTAGGAATAGCGTGTCATGTTTTAGTGGCAGGTGCAGTGATAACCCATATAATGCCTTACTTGAGCACTATTGGCGTTGCCAGGTCAACGTCTAGCTTGGTGGCCAGCGCTATATCACTAGTAAGCATTTTGGGCCGTCTCAGCTTCGGTTGGCTTGGGGATAGATACGACAAGAGGTGGGTAACGTCTCTAGGCTTTGCCATGACCGTTCTAGGCATGCTATTGCTTGGCTATACTGCCACCAACGCCGGGCCATGGCTGCTAGTGCTATTTGTTGTCTTTTTTAGCATTGGTTTCGGGGGGCCCATTCCTATGATGTCGGCTTTAATACGGGAATACTTTGGCAGGGTCAGGCTGGGCACTATCATTGGCCTTGTTATGGGTATAATGATGATAGGCCAAATAATAGGCCCACCTCTGGCTGGATGGGTATTTGATAATTTCGGGAGTTATCAAGGTGCCTGGTTTGCCTCTGCTGGTGTAGTCATCTTCGGCATTATCAGCTTGTTAACGACTCCATCAGCCAGCAATAGGATGCCAGTGGCTAATAAACTAAGGGAACACAAATTGACGTAAGGTTACCTGACTCTCTCTAGAACTATCGGGCGCCCAATTAGAAAGCTGAACGAGCCTGGGCCGCGAGTAGTCTGGCAGTCATGGCTTGAAAGGAAAGCCCAAATCGGCTCGCTTTATACAATCTTGGTAGGGGGGGTTGGATTCGAACCAACGACTGGATTTGGCACGGGTGACACGTTACCTGTAAAAACAGGTGGGAGCAGAACTAAGCTAGCTCTGCTCCCCTCCGTTTGATAGCGCTGGCAACCCACACTATCACGCCTACCATGATATGGCACTATAGTTTAAATAGGGTTAGAGGCAGGTAGTAAGAATGTTAGAATTTTCTGTGTGCTTGTAAGATGAACCTGTGGGCGTGCTTGATGTGGGCCTCTTTCACAACGAGACTCAATCCAATTGACCAAGACGAAAGAAATATTAACTACATTTCGTAGCCAACAATCTTAGCGGTATAGGCATGAACCTGTATCTTTATATTGACAAGCCTCTTTGAACCAGAAGAAAATAATCCACCACCTACTGTGAAATCTCCTTCGACTTCGTATACCGCCTCGGTACCAATTTGTCTAAGCATTGCTTTACTGAAGTTTATTTTGGCTTTAGGATTCCTGCCTAAAATGAATCTCTCAGCAGCTCTCTGAGCATCATCCACACCTATCAACTCCATCTGTTCTTGCTCCTCCATGATTCACCTCCGTTGGCTTCTAATTAATAAACTAAAAAGAGCACCAGCTACCGCTCAATCTAGGTAGCGGTAATAATACCCCCTTGTCATAAGTATCGCGAGTAACACCGGCCATAATCTCGACGTCTCTTAGCCTCAGCCTCTGTGCTCCCTTTATGTATTCTGCGAAACTATGATAGGCATACTCGTATTCTTTGATCATTTCCAAAAAGGATTTTTCTCTAAACCGCTTTATCATAGTGTCATAAACAACATTGGATACTTTGGCTAGGTACCATTCTTCTAGCTCTTGACGGCAACTGCAGCATAATAACACAGTTCTTGATTCCTTTACTCCGGCTGATTTGGTAACTTCTGGAGGAATGATGGGGAATTGTTCTAAAGCCCAGAGTTCACTCTTGTATTTACAAATCTGGCAAGTATCTTTAGCCACAGTTTTAACTCCATCCACATCGCCGGAGCTTAATTTTCCATCATAAGTACTGAATATAAAAGGGCAACAGCCACCACAATCTAGTTAGCGGTTCTCAGGCTATTGTTATTTCAATCTATCCTTTCCTCTACTAGATAGACACTATCACCTTCAAAGGCGAGGTAATGGAAACTATCAGGGGAGTCAAAGTTAATCCTTCCTCCGTTTGCTGTAAGAATGACATTGTATTGCTTCCCCTCAGTCCCATCCACGACAACGAACTGCTTATCGCCATCCGTAGCTGCGTAAGCGACCCGGTTACTGTCAGGGCTGAAGGT
>DUEU01000026.1 GCA_011191985.1 Dehalococcoidia bacterium | reverse complement strand
TCCTTGCTGGATATTGCTGACGAAAGCGTACCTTCGATAATTGCCGACACCGTCGGGCACTATCTAATCTCGATGCAGCTTCTGGGGCAGCGCACCGCGGAGTTCCATCTTGCACTAGCCTCGGCGGTAGACGACCAAAATTTCGTCCCGGAACCTTTCTCCATGGCCTATCAGCGGTCTCTCTATCACAGTATGAGGGGTTCTGCCATCCACGTCTTACAACTTTTGTCGCAGCGCATGGGCTTTCTCCCCGACGAGGCAAAGGCGGATGCTCAAAATGCTATCAATCTGGAGAAGGCCATTATCGGGCGCTTCCAGGACGTCACCAAGAAGAAGATTAGCGGGATGCGTACCCGGTGTCACGGCGACTATCATTTGGGGCAGGTTCTGTATACCGGCAGTGACTTCGTTATCATTGACTTTGAGGGTGAACCAGCCCGTCACCTGGGTGAGCGCAGGATCAAACGCTCCCCCCTCAGGGATGTTGCTGGCATGATACGTTCCTTTCACTACGCGGCCTATGCTGCCCTGCGCGGCTGGGGAACAACCGTACTTCGAGCCGAGGACAAACCAGTTTTGGAGAATTGGGCAAGAGCCTGGTTCCTGTGGGTCTCGGCAGCATTCTTAAAGTCATACCTAGAGATCATGGCAGATACCCCCATATTGCCTCAGACGCCGGAGGAAATGAGGATTATTCTGGAAGCCTACCTTCTTGATAAGGCTATCTATGAAATAAACTACGAGTTGAACAACCGGCCAGACTGGGTGGTGTTACCCCTGCAGGGTATATTGCAGGTTTTAGAGACAAAGGAGGAACCGACCACACCAGAAGCGAAGAAGAAGGTTGAAGAATGAGTCATGCCGCCGGTACCCGCTTCCTCCACCGTCTGGCCCGTCTTTACGGTATTCAGACGGCTTACTACGATGTGAGTCACCAGCGCCAGCCGGCATCTGAGGACTCCCTAGTAGCAGTACTCCGCTCACTTGGTGCCCAGATGGAGAGTCGCGAGGATGTACCTCAGGCATGGCGACAGAAGCGCCAAGCACTATGGCAACAGCCGCTGGAACCAGTGGTCATTGCCTGGGATGGTGTTCTGCCGCTGATGCAGCTTCGACTCTCGGCTGATCTTGACGAAGCGCCTTTGGATTGTCACCTTAAGCTGGAGACCGGAGAGGAGAAGAACTGGTCATATCCCGGAGCCGACCTGCCGCTAATTAAACATGTGGAAATAGAGGGAAGCCACTATCTGGTTAAGCAATTACATCTGCTCGGCAAGTTGCCATTTGGATACCATCGGCTCACCTTATCGCTGGGGAGAAAGTCTGCCCAGACGCTTATTATTTCGGCGCCGCTTAAAGCCGGCATCCCTGGCGATAAGAATAACGACCCAATATGGGGGGCCTTTCTCCCCCTGTATGCTCTGCACACTGATAGTAGCTGGGGCGGTGGTGACCTCTCCGACCTAGAAGCTCTAACAGAATATGTGGCGGGGAAGGGAGCACAGGTGGTAGCAACCTTACCCCTCCTGACTACCTTCCTGGATGAGACCTTTGAAGTGAGTCCTTACCTTCCCGTCAGCCGCCTATTGTGGAACGAGTTTTACCTGGATATAAACAGGATACCTGAACTTAAGAAATATACCCCAGCACAGGCCATCATTAAGTCATCCACATTTCAGAAGGAAATTAAGGCTCTGCGCCACCTGCCTCTAGTTGACTACCGCCGTCAGATGGCACTAAAACGGCGCGTGCTGGAGGAGATCTGTCGCTGCCTCTTTGACGAGCCGTGCCCCCGTCTTAATGACCTTGAGCATTTTGCAAGCACAAGTCCGGTGGCTAACGACTACGCCCGGTTTCGGGCTGCCGGTGAAGAGCAGGGTAGCTCGTGGCAGTACTGGCCCCAGACACTCCGTGACGGCACCATCAAAGACACCGATTATAACGAGGGAAACAGGCGCTATCATCTCTATGTGCAATGGCTGGCCCATCAGCAGATAGAAAATGTCTCTAGAAAGATTAGAGATAAGGGGCTTAAACTTTATCTTGACCTGCCGCTGGGTGCCCACCCCGATGGCTATGATGTGTGGCGGGAACGTGAAGCCTTCGCTCTGAAAACCTCGACCGGAGCGCCGCCGGACACCGTTTTTGCTAAGGGGCAGAACTGGGGATTTCCTCCTTTGCATCCAGAGAGAATCCGGGAGCGAGGTTTCCGCTATGTAATCGCCTCCCTGCGCCATCACCTGAAGCATGCCGGCATTCTACGTATTGACCATGTAATGGGCCTGCACCGGCTGTTCTTTATTCCCAAAGGCATGGAAGCCAGCCAGGGAGCCTATGTACGCTACCGGGCTGAGGAGCTTTACGCGATACTGGCTCTTGAGGCCCGCCGCCATAAGGCGATTATCGTTGGGGAAGACCTGGGTACCGTGCCACCGTACGTGAGACCCGCTATGACAAGACACGGGCTGCACCGCATGTACGTGGTGCATTATGAGCTTGCCTCCGACCAGAGGAGGCTCCCCCCCGTTCCATCCAGGGCGGTAGCCAGTCTTAATACCCATGATATGTCCCCCTTTGCCGCTTTCTGGCAGGGGTTGGACATTGAGGAGCGGCGCCGGCTCGGTCTCCTCGACAGCGCAGACGCTAGAGCCGAGGGGAATGAGCTCCTGAGCATGAAAGAGACCCTGATTACCTTTCTGCGTAACCGTGGCTGGCTCCACGAACCGAATGGTGACGTCCACACTGTGCTCACGGCCTGCTTATCATACCTAGCTGCCAGTCAGGCTCAGCTAGTCCTCATTAACCTGGAAGACCTCTGGCTTGAGACACAGCCCCAGAACGTGCCGACCACCGGGGAAGCATACCCAAACTGGCGGCGCAAAGCACGCTACACCCTTGAACAATTTAGCCAGTTACCTCAGATAGTTGACATACTAATTACGGTGAATAAACTACGTAAGCAGAGGCAGAATCGCTAATGGTGAAGAAGAAGGAACGCCCTGAACCAGGCCGAAGGCCCAAGTTAAAGCGGGGAAATCCAGCGAAGCCACCGGAGGCAACCCTGCTCACAGAAGACGACCTCTACCTTTTTAACGAAGGCACCGACTATCGCATATACGAAAAACTGGGGGCCCACCCCTTTACAGTTAACGGTCAGCCGGGAACCTATTTCGCCGTGTGGGCCCCCGATGCTAAACAGGTGTCTGTTATCGGCGATTTTAACGGCTGGGATAGGGCCGCTCATCCCCTGCAGCCCCGGGGACAGTCGGGAATCTGGGAAGGTTTTATTGCCGGGGTGGGCAAGGGCACCCTGTATAAATACTACATTGTGTCCCGCTATAGAGGCTTAAAGAGAGAGAAGGCTGACCCCCTGGCTATCTATAGTGAAACACCGCCCAAGACGGCGTCTATCGTCTGGAACCTTCAGTATGATTGGGGAGATCAGGAGTGGCTGGCTGAGCGCGGGGAGCACAATGTCCTTGATAAGCCCCTATCTATCTACGAGGTGCACCTTGGTTCATGGCAGAGAGTGCCCCAGGAAGGGCATCACCCACTTACCTATCGCGAACTGGCACTTAAACTTACCGATTATGTCAAGCAGATGGGTTTCACCCATGTCGAGTTTCTCCCGGTTATGGAGCACCCCTTCTTCGGCTCTTGGGGTTATCAAATTACAGGATATTTCGCGCCCACTAGCCGCTACGGCACTCCCCAGGATTTTATGTAC
>DUEU01000025.1 GCA_011191985.1 Dehalococcoidia bacterium | reverse complement strand
TGGCGTCAATACATATGTGTGGGTGAACACCGAGGGCAAAGCGGTATATGTGAAATACCACTGGAAACCGAAACTGGGCGTGCAGAGCCTTGACCGCCACGAAGCGACCCGCCTGGCCGGTGTCGACCCTGACTATCTTACCCGCGACCTTCACGATGCTATCGCCAGGGGAGAAGCGGTTGAGTATGAGCTTAACGTCCAGCTGATGGATATCGCTGATGAGATGAAACAGGATTTCGACCCGCTTGACCCCACGAAGACGTGGCCTGAGGACAAGTTCACTCTGATGCCGGTGGGCAAAATGGTGCTCAACCGTAACCCGGAGAACTTCTTTACCGAAGTGGAGCAGGCGGCTTTCTGTCCCGCCAGTATAGTCCCCGGAATCGATTTCTCCGCGGATAAATTGCTCCAGGGGCGAACATTCTCCTATGCCGATACTCAACGCCACCGTCTGGGGCCGAACTACCTGCAAATCCCTGTCAACCGCCCTGCCGTGGAGGTCGCTAATAATCAGCGCGATGGCGCAATGCAGATTGGCCAGTTCAGCGGCCCGGTCAACTATGAGCCGGCCAGTCTTGCTGGAGGCTCACCTGGCGAGGCTCCCGAGGAAGGCGAGCCGCGCAAGTACTGGCTCGAGGGAGAAGCGATGCGCCGGAAGATAAGCAAAACTAATGATTTCGCACAGGCCGGAGAGAGATACCGTTCCTTAAGTAAGATGGATCAAGAACATCTCATAGACAATCTCACCGCCGACCTCATGCACATTGATAAACAAATCAAACAGCGGGTGATTGAGAACCTGACCACGGCTGATGCTGAACTAGGTAAGTCTGTGGCTAAAGGTCTATAACTTCAATCCCCTGAATAATTTCAACTATCAAGTCAAAATATTGTATGCAGGTTTTTGAAAGAACTGCTAAACAGTGAGGCGCAAGAGTACGGTGGTGATAGATAGGATGACATGAGCAGAGTGGATGCTGCCCATATCCCACTACTTGATCGTCACTATTCCATACAACTCACTATGCCGTCACTGACGAACTCTTTTTTAAGCATATGGAGGCAGAGCCGTGAGCCCAGTCGCTGATAAATATGACTTCTTTTTTAAGCCAAGAAGTATAGCTGTTATTGGCGCTTCTCGTCAGCCAGGCAAGGTCGGCTATGATACCCTGAAGAATCTCATCGACGATGACTTTGAGGGGAAAATTTACCCGGTAAACCCGGGTGCTTCCAATATTCTGGGCCTTAAGGCTTATAAAAACATAGCGGAGATTGAGGGCGAAGTTGACCTGGCTCTGGTTATCGTTCCGGCAGAGGTGGTAATAGATACCTTCAAAGAGCTTATAGACAAAAGGGTGAAGGGTGCCGTGGTGATTACAGCCGGCTTCAGAGAGATAGGCGGGGCTGGGGTACAGAGAGAAAAAGAGCTGGCTGAGATATGCCGGGGCAAAATAAGGGTAATCGGGCCGAACTGCCTCGGTATCATAGACACTAATTATAATATGAATGCCTCATTCGCCCAGGCAATGCCCCTTAAAGGTGAGATAGGTTTCATCTCACAATCGGGTGCTCTGGTAACCGCTATCCTTGATTTTGCTGTTGGTAGAGGATTGGGTTTTTCCAAATTTATCAGCATGGGTAACAAGATGGACCTTGACGAAACTCATTTCCTTGAGATTCTCGGAGATGATGAGAAGACAAAGGTGATAATCGGTTACCTGGAAAGTGTGGTGGACGGCAGAAAATTTATCGAGGTTGCCGAAAAGGTATCACGGAAAAAGCCAGTCATCATTTTTAAATCCGGCGTGTCGGCTGAGGGGACAAGGGCTGCCTCTTCTCACACCGGCTCTCTATCCGGAATGGACAGGGCCTATGAGTGCGCCTTTGTCAAGTCCGGTGTAATAAGAGCAAGGTCAATAGAAGACCTGTTCGATTGGGCAGAGGTGTTTGCCTCACAGCCACTACCGGAAGGGAAGAGACTGGCAATAATAACCAATGCCGGAGGCCCGGGAATCATAGCTACCGACAAGGCTTCGGAAGAAGGCTTGACACTGGCATCCCTGAACTCAAATTTGGTTGGCAAATTACGAGAAGTACTACCCCCGGCGGCCTCTGTCTATAATCCCATCGATGTGCTGGGTGATGCCGACAGCCGGCGTTATAGCCAGGTAATCGAGCTGGTCTCGCAGGCAAAGGAAGTTGACGGAGAACTGATTATCCTGTCACCCCAGGCAAACTCACAGATCGAAGAAACCGCCAAAATAGTCTCCAATTACTCTTATACTTCTCCTAAACCGGTTATTGCTTCTTTCATGGGTGAGGACAGGGTGGCCACGGCATTCAGTATTTTCAAGAGGGGAAGAGTGGCCAATATCTCATTTCCCGATAGGGCGGTGAGAGCGATGGCGGTCATGGCCAATTACAGCATGTGGAAGAGGCAAGAAAAGCCGGAAACGTACCGCAAGGACATTGATAAAGAGATGGTCGAGGGATTTCTTAAAACCAAGGCAGAGGAAGGTAAAATCAGACTGGTCGATTTTGAAGTCAGAGAGCTGCTGGACATATGCCGAATTCCTACCCTGCCTACATTGCTCACTTATACCGCCGATGAGGCAGTGGATGCCGCTCAAGAAATGGGTTTCCCGGTGGTGATGAAGGTTTACTCCCCGGAAATCCTGCATAAAACTGATGTTGGTGGGGTAAGAGTAAATCTACGGATCCCCGAGGACGTCGCCAGAGCTTTCGAGGCAATCATGGTCAGTGTGCGGAGGTTCCTGCCGCAGGTGCCCGTTTTGGGGATTACGGTACAGAAAATGGTAGAGGGTGGCAAGGAGGTTATCATCGGTTTTTCTCGGGACCCGCAGTTCGGGCCGCTGGTGATGTTTGGCCTGGGAGGGGTATATGTTGAGGTCCTTAAAGACGTGAAGTTTGCTCTTACACCACTCAGCAGAAAAGAAATAAGAGAACTTGTCACTGGGATAAGGTCTTTCCCGCTGCTTAGCGGTACTCGAGGCGAGAAGGAAAAAGACCTTGATGCGCTGTATGAGGTCATAGCTACCGTCGGAACCCTGGGCGAAAGGTTTCCGGAGATTGTTGAGATGGAGATTAATCCACTGATGGTGAAAGATAAAGGTGAGGGGGTCTGGGCAGTTGACGGAAGACTAATATTAAGGGGGGAGCCGGGATGATTGAACTGTTTATTGGCTCAACAACGAAATATGCTGGCAAAACAATGGCAGTGCTAGGCATACTTGATTTCTTGAAAAACAAAGGTTTAGAAGTGGGCTACTTTAAGCCCATAGGCAAGAATTTCACCCTGGAAGATGATTTGAAGGTCGAGGAGGACGTGCTGCTCATCAAAGAGCGTTTCGCGCTGGAAGACGACCTGACAACGATGTGCCCATTTTATCTTGACCGCCAAGACTATATAAATCTGGTCCTCGGCAAGATTGGCAAAGCTGAGAGTAAGATTTACAGTGCCTATGAGCAGGTCAAGGAGGGGAAAGACGCAGTTATCGTTGGGGGTGGGCAGGACTTATTTGATGGCTTCTCTGTGGGCGTTTCCAATATTAGTTTCATTGAAAAGCTGAAAATGCCAGTTATCTTGGTCGATGCCCCTATCTTTGGCGATATTAATCTTGACGCCATAACCGCCATGCATGACAGGCTCAAGGACAGGATGCTCGGTGTTATCCTGAACCGCCTTCCTTCGGAAAGCATAGATTTCACCAAGAAATACTTCGTTCCCTTTCTGGAAGGCAAAGGGATAAAGGTCTGGGGTCTGATACCGACAAATCGAAAACTAACCTCTCTAAGTGTTGGCGAAATCAGGGATTTACTCGGCGGAGAGATTATCTGTTGCGAAGACAGGATAGAGGAGGCGGTAGAAAATTTCATGGTTGGGGCCATGAATGTCGAGGGTGCCTTGAAATACTTTCGTGCCCAGGCGAACAAGGCGGTAATAACGGGAGGCGACCGGACTGATATCCAGTTCGCTGCCCTGGAGACACCAACTAAAGTCATTATCCTGACCGGAGGCATGTATCCAAATAGCTCTGTCATATCTGCTGCGCAGGGGAGGAATGTCCCGATAATGGTCGTGGCCGATGATACCATGACGGTGGTGAGCAAGATGGACTCCGCCGTTCGCAAAGTCAGCGTTCGTGGAAAAAGAATCGAGGAGAGCATCGCCACTTTCCAGCGATTTGTTGATAAAAAGTATCTTGAAAAGCTGATAAAATGAGCCCGTCTTGGTATGTTACTGATAGGAGGTTATCCATGCCTCAGAACAGGGCTAGTGGGATATTGCTGCATCCAACATCGCTCCCGGGGCGCTTCGGTATCGGAGACCTGGGTCCGGAAGCGTATAGACTTATCGATTTCTTGGCCGACACGGGGCAAAGCCTCTGGCAGATTCTGCCCCTTGGCCACACGAGCTATGGCAACTCACCATACATGTGCCTCTCCGCCTTCGGTGGGAATCCTTATCTCATTAGTTTGGAGAGGCTCGTGGACGAAGGTCTTCTCACACCAGCCGATATTGATAAACCGCCCGATTTTCCAAAGGATAGAGTGGACTACGGCCAGGCAATCAGCTACAAAATGCCTCTGCTGGCCAAGTCTTTCGAAAAGTTCAAGGAGCAGTACGCTACGAGATATCCGGAGGATTTCTATACTTTTTCGGAGACAAATGCCTTCTGGCTTGAAGATTATGCTTTGTTTACCTCCCTCAAGGAGGCACACAATGGCCAGGTCTGGACTGAGTGGGAGGAAGGCGCCTCCAGCAGGCAACTTGATGCTCTGTTGCAGTGGCGCAACAAGCTGGCAGAGAACATCGAGTTCTGGAAGTATGTTCAATATCAGTTCTTCAAGCAGTGGCTGGCTCTTAAGAGCTATTGCCATGGGAAGGGCATCCGCATCATTGGTGACATCCCGGTATATGTGGCTCACGATAGTGCTGAAGTATGGGCCCACCGAAAGCAGTTCCATCTGGATGAAGAGGGTAATCCGCTAGTGGTAGCCGGTGTTCCCCCGGACTATTTTAGTGCCACCGGACAGCGGTGGGGGAATCCTATCTATCGGTGGGACATGATGGCCAAAAGGGGCTATCGCTGGTGGACTGACAGATTTCGTACTAATTTCACCCTAGTTGACATGGTACGCCTCGACCATTTCCGGGGATTTCAAGCTTACTGGGAGATTCCAGCGGCGGAGCCGACTGCGGTGAGGGGACGGTGGGTGAAGGGCCCCGCAATAGCACTGTTCAATGCGGTAAAAGACGCATTAGGTAACCTCCCTATGATAGCTGAAGACCTGGGAATCATTACCCCGGAGGTAGATAACCTGCGAGAGCAGTTAGGCCTTCCTGGAATGCGCATCCTGCAGATGGCCTTTGGTAACGACCCTAAAGCTCCGGAATATCGTCCCCATAACCATATCGTAAACTGTGCAGTGTATACGGCCACCCATGACCACAACACCACAGTCGGCTGGTTTACCTCCAAGCCGGGGACGCAAACTACCCAGACCGCCGATGAGGTAGAGAAAGAAAGAGAATATGCTCTGAAATACTTGGGTAGCGACGGTAGTGAGATACACTGGGACTTTATCCGCCTTGCCTTAAGCTCTGTGGCTCGTATTGCCATATTCCCTTTGCAGGACATACTTGGATTGGGCACCGAGGCCCGTATGAATCTCCCCGGCACTAGTCAGGGCAACTGGAAATGGCGGTTTACTAATGACATGCTCACACCTGAAATAAAAGCTAGATTAACGGAACTGACCAGGGTTTTTGAGCGTAGTCCGTAGAACTAGATTTGCACTATATCTACAATTTTTCTTGGGAGGCCAAGATGAAGCTATCATCGTTACTCAAGATAAAGAATTTATATTCTATCATCATGGCTACGAATGTATAATATCAAATTAATACTCTACCTCGGTGTCTTTTAGAAACTGTAATACTTTAATCACCGTTTCCACATCATGCCATCCCCGAGTCCCTTTCGTCTCACATGCCTTTTCAAGTGCACTGATAAACCAGCCGGGCCGGTCCGAGATAAATTTTTTGAAGTCCTCTTGGATAATTGGCCACAGTTCCAGTAAAGTACGCTGCTGCTTTTGCATTTCAATCGCCTCCAGATTACTAACTTATCTTGGCCCTAGACCTTCAATAGCGGTTTCATGGTTAATGGAACAACAACGGTTGTAATGATCGCCATGATAACGATACCTGAAAACACGGCGCTAACAACTGCCGGCACCGGCACAGGTCGAGTAAATAACCCAGCCTCCAGAGCCACTACGGCTATAATTATCTCCACGGCACCTCTCCCGTTCATGCCACTGCCGATGGCCAAACTTTCTCTCGTCGAGAAACCGGAAAGCCTGGCCGGAAGACCGCAACCGACTACCTTGCCAATGATTGCTGCCAATAGCAGTGCTAGGACAAATACCGGGGCGGTGGTTAATGCCAGGAGGTCAACATGGAGCCCTATAGATACGAAAAAAAGAGGCGCCAGAAAACCAATGGTTATTCCCTTGATATGCTCCTCCAGATGTGTGGCTATCTTTTTACCGAATGTCTCCCTGCGCAGGAACATGCCGGCAAATAAAGCCCCGATAATGAAATGCATACCAGCGTATTCCGCCGCGACACTAAATAACAGGGCAATAACCATAGCGACACTGAACTCAATCTCCTCAAATTTCGACAGCGCAGACACTCGTCCAAGGTGGGGTATGAGGTATTTACCGGCAATAAAGACAAAAACAAAGAATCCGATTATCTTTAAGGCTAGTATACCCAGCTCACCGGCCGAGAATGTATCGCCTCCGGTCAACATAGTGGTTAGAATAGCAAGTAAAAACAGTCCCAGAACATCGTCAACGATGGCCGCATTCATGATCGTCCGTCCCAGACGAGTGTCCAGTTGTTTCAACTCAATGAGCACACGGCTGAGGGCCGGAACGGCTGTGATGGAGAGAGCCACGCCGATAAAGAACGACTGGGCAAATTTATAAGACGAATCGGGCAGAAATATATGTCCTATGAAATATCCCAGACCCAACGGGATGATAATCCCACCCAGGGCAACCACCACCCCTGTCTTGGAGGCCCTGGCCAGTTTGTTAATGTCCATCTCCATGCCAGTCATGAGCATTAGGAAAAACATGCCCAGGCTGGTTATAGCCCCAAAGACCTCATTTTCAGGAAGACTGGCAAACTGAGAGAAAGGCCCGTAAGAGATTATAGCGCCCAATACTATGCCAATAAGTAACTCGCCAAGAATGGCAAGCTGACCGAGTCTCTGCATTAACTCGCCGGTTGCGCGTGCTAAAATAATCAGCACCAGAATGGCAACCAATAGTTCTGTCATCTTTTACCCTTAAATAGGGTTAAAAATTTGTTTTTTTTAACTATTTGATGATTGTTTAGCCTATACCGGAAATTATGGGTTTTTAATAATGTAGTGTCAAGCTATACTAATAACCTAGTCTTTGGGTAATACTTGTTCAGCATCATAACTATCAGGTCATAACCTGACTGGGCCCCAGCGGTATTTAAAATATTTAAAAAATGTATGTGAAACGACTTATTCATGCTAAAATAAAAATATAGTTAATATAGGGGGCGAAGTAAAGACTTGACAAACGGCAGGATACCTGAACGCATCAGCAGACTCGATGAACTGGCCACTAACCTGTGGTGGAGCTGGCACGACGAGGCGCGTCAGTTATTCCGCTCCCTGGACTATCCTCTCTGGAGGCTGAGTGGCCACAATCCGGTCAAGGAGCTGCGAGAAGTCAGTTCGGATACCCTCGAAAAAGCGGCCAGTGACCTGTCTTTCCTTAATCAATACGACTCGGTCATGTCGGCATTTGATACCGATATGACCGAGTCCGATACCTGGATTAACCGCAATTGTCCGGAGGTACTTAGCGGTCCGGCAGCCTACTTCTCAATGGAGTATGCCATACATAACTCGCTGCCCATTTACGCCGGTGGTCTGGGAATCCTCGCCGGCGACATCTGCAAGGAGGCCAGCCAACTGGGTCTGCCACTGGTCGCTGTAGGTTTCATGTATCCCGAGGGGTACTTTCACCAGCATCTTTGCATGAACCCCAACTATTGCCAGGAGGAGTCTTATCAGCAACTGACCTTTGCCGAAGCTCCCATTATCCGGGTCTCCTCACCCGATGGTGAGCCGTCTGTAGCTACTGTTCAACTGGATGATGTCACCCTATCTCTTGGTGTGTGGCAGGTACAGGTGGGACGTACCGATATATATTTGCTGGACACCAATCTTGAAGAAAACCCACCACAGTACCGCGAGCTATCGGCCAGGCTATACGTCGCTGACCGTGAGCTGCGCCTGCAGCAAGAGATATTACTGGGCATCGGTGGGGTACGCGTCCTGCGAGCCCTGGATATCAACCCGCTGGTCTGGCACGCTAACGAAGGCCATACTGCCTTCATGATGCTGGAGCGAGTTCGGGAAGAGGTAGCCGGTGGAACGCCTTTTACCGAGGCATTGAAACGGGTGCAAGCGACAACAGTGTTTACCACTCACACGCCGGTACTGGCCGGTCACGATGTCTTTAGTATACCTCAGATTGAGAGGTACTTCGTTGATTATGGGAAGTCCCTTGGTATTAGCTATGAAACATTCCTTCAGTTTGGTTATCATGAAAGCTCAGGCAACCAGGCTTTCAATATGACGGCACTGGCTCTCAGGATGGCAGGCCAACGCTGTTCCGTGAGTCGGCTACACGGGAAAGTAACCCGCAAAATGTGGCACGGCCTCTGGCCGGAGGTCTCGGAGGAGCAGGTACCGATAGCTCACGTGACTAACGGCATACACGTGCCTTCCTGGGTTGCCCCGGAGCTCCACTATTTCTTTGAAAGACATCTCGGCAAAGACTGGGTAAATAGACACGACGAAACCCAACTATGGGAGCGCTTATGGGATGTCCCGGATGAAGAACTCTGGGCAGCTCGCTTGCAACTGAAGCGTAAGCTGGTAGGGTCTATCCGGGAACGCATGCGCCGCCGGTGGCTGGAGGAGGACGAAGTGCCCTGGAAACAGATGATGGCTATGGGTGCCTTGCTGGACCCGGAGACACTGACCATTGCCTTTGTCCGCCGCTTCACTGAGTACAAACGGCCAACGCTAATCTTCCGGGATATTGAGCGTCTGGAACGGATAATCAATAACGAATTTTATCCTGTCCAGATTATATTTGCCGGCAAGTCTCACCCCGCCGATTTGCCATCCAAGGCACTGCTCCACCAGGTTTATACCATGGCTACCACACGCCAGTTTCGGGGCCGTATAGTCTTTGTTGAGGATTATGATATGCACATGGCCCGGTATCTCGTCCAGGGGGTCGATGTATGGCTGAACACCCCCCGCCGCCTGCGGGAGGCCTGCGGCACCAGCGGCATGAAGGCTTCCCTAAACGGCGTGATACACCTGAGCGTTCGAGACGGCTGGTGGCATGAAGGCTACAACGGAGCCAATGGTTGGGTTATTGGAGATGACTATAGTCCATCGAGCCCGGAAGAGGAAGACAGGATAGATGCCGAAGAACTGTACCGTTTGCTGGAAGAGAAGATAGTGCCTCTCTATTACAGTAGAGACCGGCGTGGCATACCCAATGACTGGATTAGCATGGTCAAGGAGGCGATTAGTTCGGTTGTTCCCGTATATTCGGCAAGCCGGATGCTGAAAGAATATACTAAGCAGATGTACCGCCCGGCAGCTCAGGCATCGAGACATCAAAGGCTTGGATAAGCTCGCCAGCAAGTATAATTCCTAGCCCTGACCCTGGCGTAATCTAATCACCTCTTGCCGCAGACCCTCAACCTCGGTTACGAGCTGGGACAAAGCCTGCTTGTGTGAGTCCTGCCCCCGAACCATAAAAGAAGCCAGGTTGGCGGTAACTCCGCTGAAGAAGGCAATACCGCCCAGCATCAGGATGAAGGCGATAGTTCTACCTGCCGCGGTTACCGGCACCATGTCACCATAGCCTACCGTGGTGATGGTAACCACCGCCCACCAGAGGGCGTCAGGAAAGGACTGTATGGAAGCACCTTCCCCGCCCTCAACCGAAGCGACGACAGTGGCGGCTATGATAACCAGTCCCACACCGTAGACAAGGAGAAAATCGACGTGCACCAGCCTTCTCATGCCTACCCAGGCACGAGAACCAAAAAGGAATATGCGCAGCAGTCGCAAAGGCCGGAAGAAGGGAACGACCACGACCAGGACCTCAAGCCAGTGCCGCCGCAGGTAGGCCAGGCGATGGGGGGCTACTATAATCTTAATTCCCATGTCCACGACAAATAGCGCCCATATGAAGTAGTCAAGGGAAAGGAAAATCGCCTCTTCCTGGGGTGAAAGGCGCCACAATATGGGGCCTACCAGAAGCGGAATCATGACGAAAGCAAGCACCATGAGGGGCAGCTCGGTGAGCCGCTCAATGCGCAACAGCAGGGCTTCCCGTCGAGAAACATCGGGCTTATGAAGGCTTGTTAGCTTCTTCACGCTGTTTCCTCCTTCTTCATGAGGTTCTGGCTCGGTAAGGTTATGTGAGGAGAAAGGTCTATTTCTTTCGTTGCATCGGGTGTTTTGCCAGATGCTCAATGTAACCGATAAGCTTTTCTGGCTCTACAGCGAAAAGGCCCACTCGCCTGACCTGCTTTCGCCCCCAGCCTATCCATTGGCTGGCCCAGAACCGCCATATGACACTGGCGATGACCACTCCCATTATTCCCAGCACGGCAAAGTAGCCCCAGCGCCACTCCAACTCTGGCATATACTCGAAGTTCATGCCGTAGATTCCGGCCAGCAGGGTTAAAGGTAGAAATATGGTAGCTACGATTGATAGAACTCTCATCGTCTCGTTCTGGCGGTTGGCTACCGAAGAGAGATAAGTAGAAAGGGCATTATCGGCTCTATCGCGGATGTTCTGGTTGAGGTCTTCAATCCGTACCAGATGGTCAAAAACGTCTCGGTAGAATATCTGCGCCTCGGTTTTTATCACCGGAAACTCTCCCCGGCTGAGGCGGTTCAGGACTTCTCTCTGGGGTGCCATAACCCGGTGTATGCGGAGAGTAGAACGCTTGAGCTTGAGGATTGCCTCCAGAGTGGCCTGCTGTGGCTGATGAATTACCTCCTCCTCAATATCCTCGGCAATGTCGCTCATTCTGTCTATCGTGGGCAACACGTTATCCACCAGGGCATCAATTAGGGCATGGGCCAGGAAATCGGCCCCACGTCTCATAGGGCGGCCATCGGCCTCTACCAGGTGCTGGACAGATTCCACGCT
This sequence comes from Dehalococcoidia bacterium, assembly GCA_011191985.1. Classification (GTDB taxonomy): domain Bacteria; phylum Chloroflexota; class Dehalococcoidia; order Dehalococcoidales; family W111; genus W111. The sequence continues at coordinate 17,657 of DUEU01000025.1, read as the reverse complement.
GTAAAGGTGTATGTCATGATTGCTCACCACAAAATTAGCGCCCAGAAATATCGCCAGTTCTGCCGTCTCCACCGTTTCCGACTCCGAAACGTGGTTGATACCATGGGCAATAATAAAAAGATAATCATCGAAATCGTCTATCTTTGGCGGGTGGATTTGAGGGCTGACACAGTCTTCGATAGCGAGGTGGTGGAAGCCGAAAAGACGTTCTATTAAAGCGGTTTCTGCCTCGGTAATCCCCTCTATATCCACCCAGAGCAGGCCCTGCTGGGATTCAAAAGCGGCTCGCATCTCTTCTTCGCTGGGGTCTCTCTGCAGAGTTCCCTGAGGGTTTAGATAGTAGGCTTGGAATGACATTAGTCACCTCCTTTAAAGGTTTTATTAAATACACTTCAAGAGAGCCACAGGGAATGAAGATAGTATATCACCAATAGCCAGCTCTCTTGCCATGCTAGATGAAGTGAGTTTCTCTCCAGTAAAGACATTGTGCCAGCGTTCCGGAGCGTCTTCGGGCAGGAGCAGTTGGTCATCACCCCACACTTGCCGACTTACGGGCGGGATGCCAAAAGAAACCAGCCTAGTCAACAGGCGGGGGACTATTGTTAAAATCCAGGTATCATTTAACCTTCGAGCAAAAGCACAGATATTCTCCTGCCTTTTGCCCACAGTCTGGAGCGGAATGTAATCTCCGTCTTGGAATAGGGCTTTGTTAGCTCTTCGAGTGTTCAGAGCCTCGTAGGTAACGTAAAGCTTGAGCCGACCGTCTTCCCAGTGCTCCAGAAGTTGCTTGACCAGAGGCTGCTGGCCTAGAGACTCATGTTTAAATAGTTTATCGAGCATTTCTGCCCGCCGCTTGAAGTCTACCTGACGCCGGTTATCAGGGTCTACCAGGCTGAAGTCCCACAACTCCGTGCCCTGGTAGAAGTCGGGCACACCAGGCGAGGTAATTTTGAGCAAGACCTGTGCCAGGGAGTTGAGGGCCCCATAATAGGCTATCAGTTTCTCAAAGAGTAAGAAGTCTTCAACGAACCCTGTGTTAGAGTTTTGTAATATATCCTCAAGGAATGCAGTCAGTGCGTCCTCGTATTCCGTATCTGGCACCTGCCAGCCGGTGAAAGCCTTGGCCTCCCGGGCTGATTTAATGGCACATGCCTTCAGGCGTTCTTTAAAACCGGCTACATCTTCCTCGGAAAGTGGCCAGGCACCTAACATCGTCTGGTAAAGTAAAATTTCCATGTTCGGCTCGGGAACAGGCAATCCATGCACCTTCCGTTTCTTTGGTTCGTTATACTGGTGCCATCTTAACAGATGCTGCTGCCATTCATCGGGAATCTCGGATAATACATTTATTCTCGCCCGGACGTCTTCACTACGCTTGGTATCATGTGTAGCAGTGGCATTCAACGTATGGGGCCAGCGTTCTTTTCTTTTCAGGTTATAGTGGTGATAATCCTCTATTGAGGTGCCAGCTGAGCCCGGGTCGCCGCCAACTTCATTGAGAGAGACCAAGCGATTATATATATAAAGCGTGGTATCTTCAAAACCCTTGGCCATGATGGCACCGGTCAATTGCTGCCACCGTAATACGAAATGCCGCCACGCCCCCTTTTGTTCGTTGGTAAGGTCGGGTAAAAAATCCAGGTAAAGCACGTGCTTGAAAAAACCAGAGGACTTTTCCATATCTGGATTACGCTGCAGTACCTCTTGGAAGGCCTGCCCGAGGTAGAAACGGTCACGAGTCGATACATAATCATCTCGTATGTAAGTCCGGTAAACGGGCAGGCAAGCCATTATTTCGATAACGGCGCGGGTTAGCTCTGGTGATGAAAAGCTAGCAGTGCCCTGGTCCTGTTGGGCAAGCTTAAACAGTTCTTGCCCCAGCGCCCGTATTTCGACGGAAAAAAGTTTCTCAATGACCAGCTTCTTTTGCTGATAAACAACATCGGTAAAGACCATAGGTGACCCAATAAACTGAGAATAGCCTTCATCCAGGTCTGGTAACCTGTCGGTGTCAACGAAGAGGGCATTTACGGTGTTTAAAAAATCATAGCCGGTGGTGCCACAGACAGGCCATTCCCTCGGCAGTTCTTCGCCCTCGGCCAGTATCTTCTCAACGATAATATAGAGCCCGGTGCGAGCATCCTTCGTTTCCGGTGCAGTTTGATTCTGGAGTCTTTGTAGATAGGACAGCGGGTCATATAGCCCGTCAATGTGGTCAATCCTGAGACCTTTGACCTTACCCTCTCGAACCAATTTCAGAGTAAGGTTGTGTGTGACTTCAAACACCTTGGGTATCTCTACCCTGACACCAACCAGTTCGTTGATATCGAAAAAACGCCGGTAATTAAGTTGTTCACCGGATGTATTCCAGTCGATATCAAAGAACGCAGCAAATGGCGAGTCGATACCGTTTCTCTGTACGCCCGCCCACCAGGGATTATCAGGGCTGACCGCCATGTGATTGGGCACAATATCAAGGAGCATTCCCATCTCATGACTTCCAAGCTCTTGTACCAGCGCCTCGAAGTCTGACTCGGTACCGAGTTCAGGATTTAGGCAAGTAGGGTCGGTGACATCGTAGCCATGGGAGCTGCCGGGGCGTGCCCTGAAGATGGGAGAGGCGTAAAGGTCAGAGATCCCTAGACAGCGGAGGTATGGCACTAGAGCTTTAGCATCTTCAAAACTAAACTGGCGGTTGAACTGTAATCTATAGGTGGCAACAGGTATTCGCCGGCTTACCATTCAAGCGCCTCTTACTTTGAGTTGCTGTCCCACTACCGAGAACTGGGTAAGCCATTCCTTAGCCGATTCGTCTCCTTTTTCAGCCTTTTCTTTGAACCCGGTATGGGCGGTCTGTAGTATATCGTGATAAAGGTTCTGTACTCGCCAGACGTCTAAGCCAAACGGCAGAGAGTCTACCATTTCTGTAGCGGCTACCAGATTATTTAGAAGGGCTATGTCATCCGGGGTTTCGGCTAACCTGGCTATCATCTTCTCTAAAGCCCTCTGGAAAAGATAGCTGTGTCCCTCAGTGTCAAGCTCAACATTCCAGGTGGTAATCTCATCGAGTAGAGACTTTATTTTCTCAACTTCCAGCGTATCAACGTTCAATGACCTCCGCAGGTCACTGTTCAGTATAAACTCAGCGGCCGAGTTAAAGGCCTTCGGTACCGGATTGCCCAGCTCTGCGAGGAAGCGCATCGGCGGGTAGTAGTGCTCGTATACCTGATGATAAGCGGATTCTATCTCGGACAGGGCTGATTCCAGGATGCTATCTATCACCTTGCGTTGTTCGTCCCGGAAGAGGCTCCTGAGCGAGTATGTTGACATGCCAAAGTGCTTGTCCAGCAGCCGGATAACCTCGGGGAAATCAGCGCTGGTAAAGGTCTGTGATATTTCCTGGACCATTTGCTGATATGTTTCTTCACCCTGATACTCCCTAACACCGGCATTAACATTGTGGTCGCCGAAGTGCAGGACGCCGAGGCTCAGGACAGCAGACTCAGTGGTAATTTCAGAGGTAACCTTAACCCGGCCTACCTCCAGCCTTGGCCTACCGGCGAAGAAGCTCTGGTAGTCTTCAATGTCTACCCAGTAACAATATATCTTGGTATGCTCACCGTAGTCTTCGAAGAGGGAACTGATGGAGAAGTGCGCCGCCACCTTGGTCAGGTCGACCACGGCTGGCTTGACGAATTTGCCATAGATGCGACGGCCGTCGCCATGTTTTCGAATGTTACTCTTGGCCCGTTCCAGGTATTCCAGAAATTGGGCCTCGATATCATTGCCGAAAATTTCCTGGGCCAGCTGGACGGCGCGCCCGGCATATTGAATAATCTGCACCGTTTCAATACCGGATAGCTCATCAAAAAACCAGCCACAGCTGGTGTACATCAGCATAGCATGGCGTTGGAGCTCCAGCAGCTTGAGGGCGGTCACTTTTTCGGACTCACTCAGTTCGTGCGTAGCATGTCGAGTGAGGAATTGTTCTATATTCTCTGGGGAACGGTCAAGAATTACCTCAATGTATTCATCGCGGGCAGCCCACGGCTCTTTAAGGAACTGGGCCGCTTTCTCTTCGTATTGAGGAGCCAGGGTATCCCTAAGCCAGTCCAGTGCTTCCCGGAGCGGGGCGCGCCAGGCCTGCTTCCATTTCCGGTTCCGGCCGGCATTGCAACCGCAGTCGTCACGCCAGCGCTCAATGCCATGAGAACAACTCCAGGACGTATTCTCGATAATCTGCACCTCGTGTGTCGGCGGGTGCTTCTCCAGGTATTCACCGTAATTTGTAATCTGGGCCAGGTTATTTTTAGTAATATAGTCAACTGCGTAGGCCAGGGCCATATCCCCGAAGCGGTGATGATGACCGTAGGTCTCACCGTCGGCGGCAATATGGACAACCTGTGGCCAGGTACGCTCTTCGGAAAAGACGCTCAACAACTGGTGGGCGAAGTTATCACCGCTGTTCAGCAGGTCTTCAAAGGCAATACTGCAGGAAATAGGGCCATGATAGAAAAAGAGGTTTATCGCACGACCCGATGGTAGGTTCATCAGATAAGCCATAGTCGGGTCAACAGATGAATTGGCTGTTTCCACCCAGTCACCAGTACCTATCTGTCTCGTACCATGTGCCTGATGCGGTGCCAGAATAGTAAATTTGATGCCCAGGTCCGCCAGGATATCAAGGGTCTCCAGATCCACGGCGGTTTCGGGCAGCCACATCCCCTCCGGCTTACGTCCGAAGCGGTACTCAAAATCGCGTATTCCCCAGAGCGCCTGGGTATACTTATCTTTGCGGTTGGCCAGTGGCATAATTATATGGTTGTAGGCCTGGGCTAAGGCCGAGCCATGCCCGGAGAAGTTCTGGCGGCTTTCTTTATCGGCATCGAGGACGGCCTGATATACATCAGGTAATTTCTCTTCTAACCAGGCGAGGAGGGTAGGGCCGAAGTCAAAGCTCATTTTGGTGTAATTATTGACTATCTGGGTGATGTAGCCCTCACCATCGAGAATGCGTGAGGCGGTGTTGGGGGCATAGCACTCGCTAGCGACCCGCTCGTTCCAATCATGGTAGGGATAGGCCGAGTCCTGCATCTCGATAGACTCAAGCCAAGCGTTCTCTCGTGGCGGCTGGTAGAAATGACCGTGAATACAGATATATCTATCCATCCTAGTTATCCTTTTTATAGAGTAAAAATGATTTGGCATCTATTGTCATGGTGCATTGACCTTCTGAGTAAAGCCGCTCCGGGCTGGTGCTCCCGTTACCCTCCCAGAGCTTGTCCGCCGAGTCAAGCAGTTTGCTCCATTGCCCGGCTGGTACAGGTAACATAGCATTTACTCTTTCGGTACTAAAATTAAAGGCCATCATAATCTCGCTACTACCATTCCAGCGGCGGATGAATAAAACTCTTTCTTCTTCGCGGTCTGGCACTTCCAGAGTTTCTTTACTGAGACTGGCCAGAGCGGGAATCTCCTTACGTAACCTGATAAGCTCCTTATAGAATTCAAAGAGAATTCTGTGGTGTCCTTCATAGCAAAGGTCACGGTTGACTTTAGCACTGAGGAAAGTAACTTCGTCCTGAGGGTCGGCTGGCTCACCCTGCCATTGAAAGGCGGCAAACTCCTGTCGCCTCCCCCAGCGCACGGCTTCGATAAGCTCCGGCTCTGAATGACTGACAAAATAGGGAAAGGGGGCTGTCTCTCCATATTCCTCGCCCATGAATAAGAGCAGGACAAATGGTGAGAGTATGACAACGCCAGCGGCTAGCTTTAGCTCTTCCAGAGAGACAAGCTGGCTTAGCCGCTCACTACCAGCCCGATTGCCTATTTGGTCATGGTTCTGGGCACAGACGACAAAGCGGTGAGCAGGTATATCAACTGATGAGACACCATGCCGCCGCTGGCGGTAAACAGAATACTCCCCGGAATAGACAAATCCTTCCCGAAACGCCTTGGCCAGATGCCGGATTTGACCGAAGTCCTGGTAGTAGCCAGTATGCTCGCCAGTCAGCAGCACATGGAGTGAGTGGTGAAACTCGTCATTCCACACCGCATCAAGCCCGTATCCTCCCTGCTCATGGGGCCGAACCAGGCGGGCATCGTTGGCCGAACTCTCCCCGATAAGATACACCTTCCGGTGCCAATCCGCCGTCTGGGCATGTACTGAGGCAGCCAGTTCCTCGATAAATGGTCGGGCAGAAATATCGAGAATAGCATGGAGGGCATCGAGGCGGAGAGTGTCTACATGAAAATCGGTGAGCCAGTAAAGGGCATTATCAACGAAAAAGCGGCGTACTTCGTCACTTTTAGCTCCGTCGAAATTCAGGGCAGCTCCCCACGGGGTCTTATAGTGGTCGGTGAAATACGGCCCGAAGTCAGCCAAGTGGTTCCCCTCCGGACCAAGGTGGTTGTAAACCACGTCCAGGATAACGGCGAGTCCCTTCCGGTGGCATTCGTTTACCAGACGCTTCAAGCCTTCCGGGCCGCCATAAGAGTCCTGCACAGCAAATGGATAAACACCATCATAGCCCCAGTTTCGGCTTCCCGGGAACTGGGTGACAGGCATAAGCTCTACAGCAGTAATGCCTAACTCTATCATATAATCAATATAAGGTATGATGGCATCAAAGGTGCCCTCACGGGTAAAAGCACCCACATGCAGCTCGTAGATAATATAGTCCTGAAGGGCGAGCCCGGACCAGTCTTCATCCTCCCAGGTGAAATACGAATCAACTACCTGAGAGGGGCCATGAACACCATCCGGCTGGAAACGCGATGCCGGGTCAGGCCTTTCCTTCTTTCCGTCCAGACGGTAGAAATAAAGGCTACCTGGTTCCACACCCTCGATACAAGAAGCCTGGTAGTAGCCCCGGTCATCCTTTTCCAGCGGCACCAATCGTTCTAGAGGTGACAGGATGTGCACTTCCAGTGTCCGGGCAAGTGGTGCCCAAACCAAGAACCGACAGCGGTCATCCCCCAGATAACTAGCCCCGAGTCTATCGTCCAGCTTCACGTTTGTTTTCTCCGGCTTTTAAGGAGCATGGCGGCCAGCGGCGGTATAGTGAGATTGAGGGAGTATGGCCGACCGTGCCGGGGAATTTTTTCTGCTCTTAACTTCTTCGGGTTTCCCTGCCCACTGCCGCCATATTCTGTAGCATCACCGTTCAGGATTTCAGTCCAGTAGCCCCCACGCGGCACCCCGACACGATATTCAAGATGGGTAGTGGGGGTGAAGTTACAGATGACAAGCATTACATCGTTTGTTGACTTGCCCTTGCGGATGAAACTGATGATACTTTGCAGAGCATCACTGGCATCTATCCACTCGAAGCCTGACGGCTCACAGTCAAGCTCGTACAGCGACGGTTCAGTGCGGTAAAGATTATTCAGGGCTTCCACCCACTTCTGTATCTCGGCGTGCCGCTGGTAGTCAAGGAAATGCCAGTCAAGGCTGCCGTCATGGTGCCATTCCTGCCACATCCCCAGCTCGCTGCCCATAAAAAGCAGCTTTTTCCCTGGCTGTCCGTACATATATCCCAGCAGCAGTCTCAGGTTGGCAAACTTCTGCCAGTCATCCCCGGTCATCTTTCCCAGGAGCGAACCCTTGCCGTGTACCACCTCATCATGAGACAGTGGTAAAACAAAATTCTCGTTGAAGGCGTAGAGCATGCGAAAGGTTAAATCGTTATGGTGGTATTTGCGATGGATAGGGTCGCGGGACATATAGAGCAGGGTGTCGTGCATCCAGCCCATATCCCATTTCAGGCCGAAACCGAGCCCCCCCACATACGTCGGCCGTGAGACCATCGGCCAGGCGGTAGACTCCTCGGCAATAGTCTGGACATCAGGATAGTTCTTATAGACCGTCTCATTGAACCGTCGCAGGAAGTCAATAGCCTCGATGTTTTCCCGACCGCCGAACTTGTTGGGAATCCACTGCCCCTTCTTACGTGAGTAGTCCAGGTAGAGCATGGAGGCAACGGCGTCCACCCTTAGCCCGTCAACATGGTATTTGTCCAGCCAGAAAAGGGCGCTGCTGATGAGGAAGTCCTGCACCTCAGGCCGCCCGTAATTGAAAATATGGCTCTTCCAGTCGGGGTGGAATCCTTTACGAGGGTCTGAATGCTCATAAAGATGGGTGCCGTCAAAGAAACTGAGGCCGTGTTCATCGTTGGGGAAATGCGACGGCACCCAGTCCAGAATCACGCCGATGCCATGCTGGTGCAGGCAGTCTATCAGATACATACAGTCCTGGGGGGTACCGTATCGGCTGGTAGGGGCGAAATAGCCCGTTGCCTGATAACCCCACGAGCCAAAGAATGGGTGCTCCATGACGGGCAGTAATTCTACATGGTTGAAACCCATCTTTTTAACATATTCAGCGAGTTGGGATGCCATCTCCCTATAGGTGAGAGAGCGATTCCCTTCTTCGGGCACCCTCCGCCACGAGCCCGGGTGTACCTCATAGATAGACATTGGTGCATCCAGCGTGTTGCGAGCCTGCCGCTTCTCCAGCCACTCCTGGTCTCCCCAGTTATATTCAAGGTCCCAGACGACAGAAGCCGTTTTTGGCGGAGTTTCGTTATAAAAGGCATAAGGGTCAGCCTTGTCCACCTTGTAGCCTCTGTAGCGAGAGTTAATACGGTATTTGTACAGTGCACCCTTATCCACACCCAGAATAAAACCATCCCATATTCCCGAATTACCCCGAGGGTGCAGGGGATGGCTGGTTCTGTTCCAGCCGTTAAAATCCCCGGTAACGAAAATCTGTTCGGCATCGGGCGCCCAGACGGCAAAATAAGTCCCTCCCTGCCCGCCAGCAGTCAGGGGATGGGCACCCAGCTTCTCATACAGGCGGAAGTGACTGCCCTCATTAAAGAGGTAAATGTCGTCGTCAGTGAGAAGCGTTATTCCCGGTAGTACCGGTTTCTGTGTCATGTTTTGTTCCTGCCTTGCTCCCGAAGTTTATTAATATGCCGCAGTGTATCAGTTACCTGGGGCATCTGGCAAAACTCTTCAAGGCGATAGCGTGCCTTGTGCTGCCAGTTGGGGTAATTATTCACCGTACTGGGCACATTCTGGGGCTGAGTCTCCAGCCACAGGTCCTCCAGGTTAACCAGCACCACAGGTGCCTTACTGACGGCGAGAAATGACAGGCAGCCCTTGAGAGCAACGGCGGCATCAATTTTATTCTTTTTTAGCCAGCCCTTGTCCTCTAAAGACTTGATTAGAACCTCTCTGATAACACGGCGTGTTCGCTTTTCTCCTCGGGCACCGGTATTGTCCAGAAGTCCCAGGTCTAATCGCTGTTGTATATCATCTTCCCGCCAGAAAGCGGCAAAGGGAGGCATATCATGCGTATTAAGGCTGGCTACCGAGTTGCCGGGGACGGGAGGTAGTTCCTTCTGTGTATCAGAAATAAGTTCGTAGTTTAACACGTACATGCGGCTTAGGCCATGTTTATTCATCGCTGGCCGGACATAGTGGGGTACTGTGCCCAGATCCTCACCGACGATAATAGTCTTATGGCGGTGGGACTCCAGAGCAAGTATGGCATAAAGCTCGTCGGCACGGTAACGTAAATAAGTCCCCTGACTAGCTTCCATCCCTCTGGGAATACAAAACAAACGGTGCAGCCCCATTGCATGGTCGATGCGAAGGATGCCGGCATGTTTGAGATGGTGGCGTAGATAGTCAATAACATACCGGTAGCCCTGCTCCCTTGCCCGGTCCGGGTGCAGCGGTGGGAACGTCCAGTTCTGCCCCTTGGTGAAAACAGCATCGGGCGGGGCGCCGGCCGATACATCCAGCAGAAACGCATCACGCTCTCGCCAAACGTCATAGCCATCAGGGTGCACACCGAGTGGCAGGTCAAGGTACAACTGGACTTCCCGGTTCCTTGCCTCGTGGGAGAGACTTTCTATCTGCTGATGGGCCAGCCATTGCACGTACAGATGATAGCGCCTGTTTGCCTCGTTGTAATCGGTGTCCGGCAAGACACCATCACGCAGTTGCTGTGGCCAGAAACGCCAGGGGGTATTTTGTTCCTCGCCGGTTGCCCGGAAGCGGGAGTAGTCCTCAACCAGCGGATTCGCCTCCACATAGTTCCGGAGAGCCTCAAGCTGTGGGGATGGCCGGGCAAATAGGTGCTGGCACAGCTCTTCAAGTATGCGACGCTTTAAGGTCATCTGACGGCGATAGTCTACTAAAGGTGAATCATGCAGAGCTTCAATCTCCTTCTGGAACGGTGATGATTCAAGAATGGTCTGTGCCAAAGGACAGTTCTGTAACTCTGGCGCCTTTTCTATGTTCAAGTAAAATTCGTTCCACAGCCGGCGGCTTATCGGCAGGTACGGGCTGACATTAGAGTTGCTATCGTAATATGTGGGCAGGAGCGGTAAAGTAGCTACTACCCCACCCCCCATACCGGAAATCCAGGACATAAGAGTCTCCATGTCCGAAAAATCACCGCCCCCCCAGCTATTTTCGCTATGTAAAGCATACAGGGGGACAAAGGCCCCCCAGAGCCTTGTCTTGGATTCTCCAGCGGGTGCATAAGCCTTCGTCGGGGCTGAGATAATAAGAGCTTCTTTAGCACTCCCTCCAAGCTCCATAGTAAAGCGATGATATCCCCAGGGTAATCCCTCTGGGAGGGAGAGCGCTTTAATTATGTACTGCCTCCCTTCAATCTCCGCAGCTTCGATTGATGGCAGGTCAGATCCGTTCAATCGCCAGTGTTGCCATTCGTCGCTCTCCATCCTCAGATGACACTCGATGGATTTATCGGCGATAGTAACAGGAAGTCGAACTTTTATCGAGGCAGACATACCATCCCAAGCAACCGCCACGGGTTCCAGTAGCTGCTGCCATAGCGCCTGCTGCCTCTGCCGCCATGCTGACGGGATATCCTGCATGGTCTTTACCGGTGTATCTAGTGCCTTCAGTATAGCTAACAGAGTTTCGGCAGACGCTTGCCGTTGTCGTCGGGACACATCATAATAGGCTGTCTGCACACCATACAGGTGGGCTAACTTATGGAGAAAGTTGATACCAGAGACAGCAGCCATCTTTACGCCTATTTCTTGGTTTCGCCCCCGGCATCGTTACCAGTACTACCCTTGGCCGATTTCCTTTCAGTACCTAAAACCTGTAATATACCCTGCAGAGGCAATTCTACCCAGTCGGGCCGGTTGTTAAGCTCATAGTTTACCTCGTAGATTGCCTTATCAACCAAGTAAGCATCCAAGATTGCTTTCAGTCCCTCAAGACCCTGAGGCAGCACCGGTGTGTCGGCCATGATTTCCCGATAAGATTTGAGGAATGAGGCCGAGACCCAGAGGTACCAGGCCCATGCCCACTCTTCAAGCATGGGCAGGTCTTCTGGCCGAGGCACGGTTGATGTCCGACCACGCAGAGCAAAATAGGCAGCGTAGTGGAAGGAGCGGATCATACCGGCAATATCCCGGAGGGGTGAATGCTTAATCCGGCGCTCTCCAAGGTGTCGTGCTGGTTCGCCTTCAAAATCAATGACAACAAAGTCGCTTCCAGTGTACAGTACCTGCCCGAGGTGATAGTCACCGTGACAGCGGACACGCATACCGGTAATCCTCCGCTTTGTAATGTTCTCATAGCAGCCAATTATTGATTCTTCCAAAGCCAGCACTCTCTGGGCACTTGCCTTCACTCCATTCGGGAGACCTTTGAGTTGACGGCGTAACATTTGCAGCACCTGAATAGCGGACCCTCTTAATCCGTAGTATAGAGACCTCTGGTATGTTGTCGAGAATGGTTCGGGAACGAAATTCGGGTCATCCATCGCTGAGGCTAGTGTTAGGTGGAGTTCAGCAGTGCGCTGGCCTAAAAGCTGGGCCGAGACTAAGTATGGACCAATAGCCTCTTCCATTGCCGGGGGTATGCCCTCTTCACTGGTTTGCCATAGAGAATCCGAGACAGGCAGAGGTGCTTCCACTTCTGGGCGGGCTAGAACCTGCTCGAAGTAGCGCCCGAGCGCATCCAGGGTATATCGCCAGGCATCACCCTCATTCTGTATATAACCATGAAGGACTCCAAGCGTTATGGGCTCGAAGCCCCTTCGGGCCTGGTACTCAATAGACCCGGCTAGCGTAGAGGCATTGGGAAATGGGTCCTTTCCCGTAAGAAATCTCCCGATCTCCAGTTCCGGGCTGATACCCTCCTCCAAGCGGCGGAAGACCTTCAGCTTTAACCGGTTTCCGTAGACCACAGAAGTGTTGCTCTGTTCTCCCTTGAGAAGATAGCTTTCTCTGGTTTCTTCTGCTGTTCCCCGCATATTTCGAAATACGCTGGGTATATATGAGGCAATAATCTCTCCTTTTTCACCCCGAAATCGGCGTTGCCGTGCTATAGCATTGAGCAGGACCTGACAGAAGTCTCCCTCAATCAGCGCATCGTAAATAATGCCTTCACCGTTGCTACCCTTACCCTTTAGCTTCAAACTGGCAACAACCGCCTGCGGCGATTCATTAAGTATGTGGCCTGCCTTCTCTCCGGAAGCGAATGTCACCGGGATCAGGTACGTCTCTGGTTCACCTTCGGAATAGTCTATCTGGACAAGGGTAAGACTGGCCAGACATGTACCATAGGGTATTGCGATAACATCCTGTATCTTCGCTGATTGTGGGTAACGTGCCTTGCCGCCGTACCAGCGGCATTGCCTTATGTAGCCTAGTAAGGATGCTTCCAGCATAGTCCTGTTGCCGCGTTTATAAAGGTCTTGCCAGTCACCGCTTATCGCCAGGGTTGGTACTGAAATCTCACTTGGCGCGGTGTGCAGGTCGATACGCTCCGGTTGCCTGGGTTCTAGCAAAAACCAGTAAAAAGCATACGGACCGAGAGTGATAAAGTAAGGCGACTCTCCGATGGGCGGAAACTCGGCTTGCCCGAACACTTCAACAGGTACTCTTCCTGCCAGTTCGGCCAAGTTCAGGCTGGTGTGCTGAGCTAGGCGGGAGAGATTGGCCACCACCAAGATGCTCTCGTCCTGATACTGGCGCAGGAAGGCCAGTATTTTACGGTTCTCTGGGAGTAGGAAATCAATCGTTCCCCGGCTAAAGGCTTTAAAGCGCTTTCGCGTGGCGATGATACGTTTCATCCACCAGAGAAGGGAGTCGGGATTGTTCTGCTGGGCATCAACATTGATTGCCTCATAGTGATACTCGGGGTCGATGTTTACCGGCAGGTAGAGCCGCTGCGGATTGGTATGAGAGAAGCCAGCATTCCTGTCAGCACTCCACTGCATCGGGGTGCGGACGCCGTTGCGGTCACCCAGATAGAAGTTATCTCCCATGCCAATCTCATCACCGTAGTATATTATCGGTGTCCCGGGAAGTGAAAAAAGCAACCCGTTCATCAACTCTATCTTCTTTCGGTCATTGCTGAGAAGTGGGGCCAGGCGACGCCGGATGCCCAGATTAAGTCGAGCCTGGGCATCATGAGCATAGACACGGTACATATAGTCCCGCTCTTCGTCGGTAACCATCTCCAGCGTGAGTTCGTCATGGTTACGCAGGAACAGCGCCCACTGGCAGGTCTCCGGGATAGGCGGTGTGTGCTGGATAATATCAATGATAGGGAATCGGTCTTCCATGTGGACGGCCATAAACATCCGGGGCATTAAAGGAAAGTGATACGCCATATGGCACTCATCATTCTCGCCAAAGTAGGCGATAGCGTCCTCAGCCCATTGATTGGCTTCGGCCAGAAGCATGCGATTCCTGAATCTACCCTCAATATGGGACCGCAGTGCCCTGAGGAAAACATGGGTTTCCAGCAGGTTCTCGCAGTTAGTATCTTCGCGTTCGTAGAGATAGGGCACCGCATCAAGGCGAAGCCCGGATACACCCATACCCAGCCAGAAATCAATCAGTTTCATGACTGTCTGCCGTACCAGCGGGTTATCAAAGTTCAGGTCGGGCTGATGTGAATAAAAGCGGTGCCAGTAGTAGGCATTGGCCACCGGGTCCCATGTCCAGTTGGATGATTCGAAATCCTTGAAGATGATGCGGGCCTCTTTATATTTGTCCCAGGTATTGCTCCAGACATAGAAGTCACGTCCCTGACTACCTTGTGCTGCTCTTCGCGCCCGTTGAAACCATATGTGTTCATCTGAAGTGTGGTTGAGGACAAGCTCGGTGATTACGCGTAGTCCCCGGTAATTGGCCTCACGGATAAAATCCCGGAAATCACTTAATGTACCGTAGTTCGGATGGATACTGGTATAATCCGAGATGTCATAGCCGTCGTCCTTGAGCGGCGAGGGATAAAACGGCAACAACCAGAGAGTGGTGACTCCCAGGTCCTGAAGATAGTCGAGCTTCTCTATCAGACCGGGGAAGTCACCGATGCCATCGCCGTCACTATCGCAGAAAGCACGGACGTGGAGCTCATAGATGATGGCATCCTTGTACCAGAGCGGGTCGTCATCTCGCCAGAAGTATCTTTTATCTCCGGTCGGCAATGTGAAGCACCTCGTTCATTTAACATAGTATTAATTAAATATTTTACTACTTCATAACCCCCGGTTCTATACGGAAAATATGGGCGGGACAGACAACCGGGTCCAGCTCTATGTAATTTCTTGACCCCCGCCACTCATAACTGGCATCGTTCAGGAGGTCATGTACCCGATATCGCTGGTCATGGTCAAGCCCCAGTTCCTCAAGGGAAAGCTCCAGCCAGGCGGACTGCTTATAACGGTAGTCAAGGTTCACCACCACCAGAATCATATTGTTGAGGTCATCAGTCATTTTACTATAAGCGATGAGCTGCTCGTTATCTATCCGGTGGAAACGCAGGTTCAGGTTGCTCTGTAGAGCCGGGGTTTCCTTCCTGATGCTGTTTACCTTAGCAATAAAGCCTTTGAGACTATCGGGACCATTAATATCCCAGTGCTTAATCTCATATTTCTCTGAGTTCAAGTACTCCTCACTGGTGGTGTCCCGGCGACGGTTTTCGCAGAGTTCAAAGGCTGGGCCATAAATCCCGTAGCTGGCACTGAGGGTGGCCGCCAGTACCAGCCGGGCCATAAACGCCGGTCGGCCGCCATCCCGGAGATAATCACCTAATATATCAGGAGTATTTGGCCATAGGTTAGGGCGAAAATATTCGCGCACATCGGTCTGGGTAAGCTCAGTAAAATACTGCTCCAGCTCCCACTTGGCATTACGCCAGGTGAAATAGGTATATGACTGGCTGAAGCCAAGCTTGGCCAGCCGATACATTATCTTGGGTCTGGTGAATGCCTCGGACAGAAAGATAACATCAGGATACTCCCGCTTAACCTCGCCGACAAGCCACTCCCAGAAGGCAAAGGGTTTGGTGTGCGGATTATCCACGCGGAAGATGCGTACCCCCTGCTCAACCCAGAACAGGACAATACTCTTAAGCTCTGCCCATAGCTCTTTCCAATGCTCGGTCTCAAACTCCAGGGGATAGATATCCTGGTACTTCTTGGGCGGGTTCTCGGCATACTGCACAGTTCCGTCAGGACGCCACCGGAACCATTCCGGGTGCTCTTTTACATATGGATGGTCAGGAGAACACTGAAAGGCGATATCAAGGGCCACTTCAATGCCATGCTCTTTGGCCCGGGCAAGCAACTCCCTAAACTCCTTAAAGGTACCCAGTTGGGGATGAATAGCCTTGTGTCCTCCCTCCTTAGAACCGATAGCCCAGGGAGTCCCGGGGTCACCCCGTTGGGCTTTGGTGACATTGTTCTTCCCCTTGCGATTGCTATGACCGATAGGGTGGATAGGTGGTAAATAGAGAACGTCAAAGCCCATTCCTGCTATATACGGCAGGCGGGCTGTACAGTCTTTGAAAGTGCCGTGTTTTCCCGGTTCATTGGCACAGGAGCGTGGAAACATCTCATACCAGGCGCTGAAGCGGGCTTTACTCCGGTCAACAATTATCTCCAACTCTTTAGGATAGGCCGTGGCAGATTGCCGGTCGGAATACTTATACATGAGCGCTGATACCTTATTACTCAAGGCTAGCCTAGCTTTAGCTGTTTCGGTCCTTTCGGCGGAACTCAGGGTATTTACCCACTCTAGCAAGATGTTGGCATCACGGCCGGCAGCACGCTTACTTGCTTCCCGGACAATCTCAGTCCCAACCAGTAGCTCTACGGAAACATCCTGAGCAGCCTCTAATTTCTTGGCTAAGTTCTGCCGCCAAGACTTGAACCGGTCAACCCAGGCAGCTAGAGTGTACTTATAACGCCCCAGCCCTTTTACCACGAACGAGCCACGCCAGCGGTCATTTATCAATAACTCCATAGGGGCTTCATTCCAGTGGTTGTCTTCTTCTCGTCGGTATAGAAGAATAGCAGAGAGCACATCATGACCATCGGCAAAGATATCTGCTTCCACAACAACAGTGTCGCCGATGATTCTTTTTACTGGAAAATGACCATAGTCAATCTCCAGTTTCACGCTTTCGATAACCACACGTCCTTGGTTCGTCTCGTACTCATTCACTTGAGTGCATCCTTGCTAACTTAGAGTTATTTAATAGTGTGCAATCTACTACTTAGCCACAATCAAATTATACTCTATATAGTATTCATTGGTAAGAATATTATAAATGCTCGCCTCGGGCCAATCTATACAGTATTTCATATTTAGGTAGAGAGACCTGCCAGGAGAAATCGGCTTTCATAGCCCTGACCATCAGGGTATACCATTCCTTTTTCCTGTGGTAGACCTCCAGTGCCCTATTTAAAGCTAAGGATAAATCATCTGTATGGTAACTTTCAAAGACAAAGCCCAGTCCAGAGGCCGCGTCTGTAGAATAGTCGGGTATCGTCTCCGCCAGGCCACCGGTGCGCCTTACTACTGGGATGGCACCATAATGCAGAGCGATTAGATGAGATAAACCACAGGGTTCAAACCGGGAGGGCGAGAGATATATATCACACCCGGCAAAGATGAGACGTGCCAAGGAAAAGTCCAGCTCAAGAAATATACGGGCTTTATCTGGATATCGGACCTCCAGGTTTTTTAAAGCCTCCTCGTATCTGGGGTCTCCGATACCCTGGAGCACAAACTGCACAGCTGTTTCTTGGAACAGGTTGTCGAGGGCGGGTACCAGTATGTCAATTCCTTTCTGGTCAACGAGTCGTGCCGCCAGGCCGAGTAACGGTGTATCGGCCTCTACAGGCAAGCCTGCTCTTTCCTGTAAAGCGCTCTTGTTATTAGCTCTCTCATCCAGTTTGCTGAGGTCAAAGTTAGCCGCCAGTGCTTTATCCGTAGCCGGGTTACACTCCTCGTAATCAAGGCCGTTAAGAATACCTAACAGGATGTTCCCCCTCTTCTGCAAAAGACCTTCCAGGCCCATGCCATATTCCGGCGTCAGGATTTCTTTAGCATAGGTCTCGCTGACAGTGGAAACAATATCGCTGTGATAGATACCAAGGCCAGTCATGCTGTAGGCCCTGCTGCGCAACGGGTCATCAGGAGGTGGCAGGTATTCATGTAGACAGGCACGTTGGGCAAAGAAGTCATCAAACCAGCCCTGGTAGGCGATATTATGAATGGTAAACACGGAAGCACAAGATGAGAAGAAATCATCACGGTAAGTCACTTTAAGCAAGACAGGTACTATGCCGGCGTGCCAGT
>DUEU01000024.1 GCA_011191985.1 Dehalococcoidia bacterium | reverse complement strand
CCACTGCTGCCAGGCTCAAGCCACAAACAGCACCAAAAGCGCCGGTGGCCATGATGGTAGCCATAGCGAGGCCCCCCCGAAACTGCCCCACCCAGGTATAGGCACTACCATACAGGTCTTGGGTAACTCCGGTATTAGCGGTAATACTGCCCATAAGTATAAACAGCGGGAGTACCGCTAAGTTATAGTCGGCAATGTACCGCCATGGAACCAGCCTTAAGTTAGTTAGTGCGCCACCAAGGTCTACAATGAGCGCAAAACCGGCAAATCCTACCAGCGCCAGCGCGAAAGCTATGGGCATTCTGAGGGACAGCAGTGCCATCAGTACCACTATACCGAGCAATCCAATCATAGGTTCGCTCATTGTCGTATAACCTTGACCACGGTATAGAATAAATCAATTAGCAACACGATGAATAGCATGAGGAAACCGATAGCCAGCAATAGCTGAAAGGGGGCGGTAAATATTTTAATTTCCAGGGTTTTTTGCCCTAGGTTCAAGAGGTCCCGGCTATGGACAAATGCCTGCCATGTTAGCAAAGATACTATGCCCAGGCTGAGAAGATAGGTTAAAACTGCTATCCCAGCCTGGGCCTTTTGTGGTAGCCTGCTTGTCAACAGGTCTATTTCAATATTAGCTTTCAGGTGTTGGTTACGGGCTACTCCAAGGGCAATAATCACCACCACCATAACCGCGATTAGCTCATGAGCACCTTTTATCGGTTTATTGAAAAAATAGCGACCAACTACATCCGCCGTGATAAGAAAAGTCGCTAAGGCAACAAAGACGACGCCAACGTTGCTCATCAAACGGATTACCGTTACGATAGCCTTCTCTATGTAACGTAACACTGTGCTCATGGTGCTCTGTACGGCGCGGAAGAGCAAGTATCTAATACTCGCTGATGAGGCGCTTTAATTCGTCAAGGAGCGCTCTGCCCGGCAGGCCCATCGCTTCTTTTTCTTGAACCCAGGCTTCATGCACTACCTCTTCAGTCTCCAACCACAGCGCCTCTTCTTCTGGCGTAACTTCCACAATCAGGGCACCAGCATCAATTGCCCACTGTCTCCCCTGTATACCTTCGTCCTTCACCGCTTTTGATGTTAGAAGTCCACCCCACATTTTGTTGTCGTCGAATACTTTTTGGATATCAGGCGGCAGGCTGTTCCACGTCTCCAGGTTCATTACCATGCACGCTATTGGTCTATCTAGCGTGATTCTAGTATGTGCTTGTGTTACCTCATGGAGCCGGAAGGCCCGCACAGCGCCCCACGGGTACATGCAAGCATCTATTGTGCCTCTTTCCAAAGCGATATACGCATCAAAGATATCTACCTCCACTGGTACGGCTTCCCACTCTTGGATCAACAAAGCAAGGAGACCGGAAGCATGTACCTTCAGCCCTTTCATGTCTTCCGGCACCCGCACTTCGATTCTATCCCTGAAGTGCAGCTGACCACCGTCCACATCGCAATATAATAGCATCTTTATGTCTTCTATCTCCGCCTGCAATTCTGGGAATGTGTCAACCATCTGTTGTATTATCTCTAATTTACCCTCGGAATCTGGCCATTTCAAACCGGGGACATTAAAGACAAGAGTTAGCGGGAACCGGCTGGGATCAAAAATAGGGTCCCACCAGCCGATATCAGCCACACCGCCAGTGATGCCGGGAAACATGTCTGGATTTCCCAACAGAGACCCGCCGGGGAAGAGCGTGATCTTAACCATACCGTTAGAATCTGCTTCGATTTTTTGAGCCCATTCTCCTATCGCCTGCCCAAGGCCAATTTCATTAGGGTCGTCTATATAGGGGGCATAGGCATGAGCAAGTTTCAGTTCTATCGGCTCTGGGGTTGGTGTAGGAGTCGGGGTCGGTGTAGGAGTCGTGGTACAACCGCCAATAATCAGCCCAATTATTAGAATTACGGGTAAAATAAAAAATAAAATCCTCTTCGACATCAGTTTGCACCTCCTCTTTCTGGAATCCAGATAGTCGTTTTCATCATAATCAAATCATAGGCATAGCACCTCCTAACAATACTTGTCGCTTTTCCTGAAAGGTACACCAAAACTTGGCAGTTGTCAAATGTTTAAATGGCCATATATAGACGTAAGGTATTTATTATATATGATGTTTGGTAGACACACCCTGACTCCCAATCGGGCGATCATTGATTTTGCGGATTTGCTTAACAATCTTGGTAGCGGGGGCTGGATTAGAACAGGACGAGGGGCGAGAATACTGACAATCTGATTCATTACCATTAAACTCAAGTCCAACCCTACGTACAGATTAATGAGTCTCAAAGGGGTGAAAATGAAGATAGTCACCAAGTTTGCCGTTTGGGGAGCCATCGGATTTGGTGTTGGTGGGGCCATTGGTGGTGCGGTAATGTTGGCTTTTAACGCACCCGCTATAGGGATGTCTCTCTTTGGTGCCATCGGTGGTGCAGCGTTAGGTCTTGCTTTGAAGCACCGGAAACGGGCTGTGTTCTTGGCACTAGCTGGCGCCATTGGGCTTCTCGGTGGGCAGCTACTTGCATTCGGCGTTGAATACTTCATAGTAGTAGAACATGGTCTCTTGAGTAGTGTAGCCCCGCTCATATCTGGTACGGTCATGGGCGCTATTGTTGGGGCGTTGCTGGCTCTGGCATTGAAGGACTGGAAAGGGATGGGATTACTAGCGCTGGCTGGCGCAATCGGATTTAGTATCGCAATGCTCAGCCACCAAGGTGCCTGGCAGGAAACGCAATTGGCTATCTGGGGCCTCATTGGTGGCACTTTCTTGGGAGCAGCCTCGGGCTACTTGGAGAAGAGAAGGGCTGGTTAACAAGGCGCGGAAGCAGTTCACAAAAGGCACAGATTCTAAGTCTGTGCCTCTTTTCTTTCTTGGTGGAGGGGGTAGGATTCGAACCTACGTAGCCCTTTGGGCGGCAGATTTACAGTCTGCTCCGATTAACCACTCCGGCACCCCTCCGGGTACATCGCCTAGAGCGCTCTCAGCCCGAGAGGGGATTCGAACCCGCTAACCTACCGATTACAAGTCGGTTGCGCTACCATTGCGCCACTCGGGCACCGCCACACCAGGCTTTTTATAGCACAATCTGAGTGGCGTGAAATATTATACGAGGCGCTGACTTAAAAAGTCAAGCCTAGCCCCCGGTGAGCATCAGCACGATGTGAATCTCGTCGCCGTCGGCTACCTTCTTTTTCAACTCCTCAGGATAAGAACTCTCACGGTTGACATAGATCTCAACGTAGCTAAGCAACCGGCCATCTTTGTTGAACAGTGCCGACTCCGTCTCAGGGAACTGGGCAACTAACTGTTTGAGGCACTGCCCAACAGTGCTCCCTTTTACTTCAACTACGCTTTGCCCCTTGGTCATGTGCCGCAATACTGGGTGGATATTCACTTTAACACTCATTCTTAACCTCATCTCGCCATTTCCCACAGTGTTCACAATCGGGGTCCCTCTTGACCTTGAACCGGGTAAATTCCATGTCCAGGCCGTTATAAACCAGAAGTGTATCGGCAAGCAACTCGCCGATGCCAACAATATACTTAATAACCTCGGTCGCCTGAATTGAGCCGATAACGGCTGGGGTAGCCCCGACTACCGGTATTTTATCCCCCGGGATACTACCATGATAGACGCATTTCAGGCAGGCTGTCCGGCCGGGAATAATGGTCATGGCCCGGCCTTCAAAGCCATGCACCCCCCCATAAAAAAAGGGTATGTTTCTATCCAAAGCCGCCTTATTCAACATCAGTCTTACCGGAAAATTATCCATGGCATCAACAATCATATCGAAACCGGCAACCAGCCTGGCCACGTTGTCCTCTTTAATGGTCTCATCTACCGCCTCGATGGTTACGCCGGGGTTCAGGCTTCTCAGCTTCTCGCTGGCGGATATAACCTTCCGTCGACCAATGTCCTTATCCCAGTGCAGCACCTGCCGGTTCAGGTTGCTGAGTTCTACCCTGTCATGGTCAATAAGGCGTACGGTGCCAACACCGGCGGCCACCAGATACACCGATACCGCCGACCCGAGTCCACCGCTACCGGCAATAACGACCCGGGCCTTTTTTAAGCGCTCCTGCCCCTCCTGTCCCAAGCCATCAATGATTATCTGGCGGTCATATCTCTCCATATCACTTTCGGTCAACATCGCTGACGACCTCCGTAGTCTAGGCGGCTTCCTTACCTATCCATTGCAGATAATCCTGGTTGCCGCCGATGATGGGTAGGGCGATAATCTCCGGAACGTCATAGCTGTGCACCTGCTTAACCAGAGCAACAACGTCATCCAGTAACGATAGCCTGGTCTTAACCACCAGCAGACTTTCCTCACCTGATTCAATATTGCCCTGCCATCGGAAAACAGAACTGACCCCGGGCACGATATTAACACAGGCCGCCTTCCGCCCGGCCAGCAGTCTGTCGGCTATCTTGGCGGCTTCCTCGCTGCTGCCGGCTGTGACCAGAATAACGATGTAACCGGTGGCCGCATCCTGTTTCGTCCTATTCTCTCCCACCGCCGACCTCTTTACGTTATCCTCTCGGCATGAGTGTAAACGTTCATCCTGTCCCCCCGGACAAAGCCGATTACGGTTATCCCCAGACCGTCGGCCAGCTTCACCCCCAGGTCGGTAGGCGCAGAGACCGAGACAACTATCGGTACTCTCGCCCTGGCCACCTTCAGCAATATCTCCGAGGGTATCCGGCCGCTGGTAAGTATTATCCGGTCATCAGTAGCTACGCCCTGTAAGAGGCAATGGCCCAGGACCTTGTCAATAGCATTATGCCGGCCGATATCGTCGGCAAAGACAAGTATTTCCCGGGTATCGCACATGGCAGCGCTGTGAACGCCACCGGTGGCCTGAAAAACAGCGGAGCGGCGCTGGAACTCTTTCACCAGTGCCATGACCTCATCGACCGAGACGGTAACGCCAGACTCAATTCGGGACTGGGCAGTAAAACCGTCCGGATTAGACGAAGACCTCTTTTTCCCCGACGAGGTAACTATTGGCCTGGATAGAGACCAAAGGTTCAGTTCTATATCTGCGGTAGTGCTCACCCTTACCATACCACCCTCGGCATCAACGGCCACCTCGGCGATTTCATCCCTACTCTTTATTATCCCCTCGGAGAAGAGAAAGCCGACCGCCAGGGCGTCCAGGGCTAAGGGGGAACAGAGCAGGGTTATCAGCTCTTTGCCGTTCAGGAAGATAGTAAGTGGCAGTTCCCGGACTACGGTATCCTCGGTCTCGATTCTACCCCCGGCCGTAATCCGCTGTATCGGCAACCTGGTAACACTATCCATGAAGCCGCCTCATCCAACCCGTTCTGTATTTATTATCGCAACAACAACTGGCACCGTCAAACTGGGAAAAGTTTTTATCAATCGGCTCAAGCAAGGCTTGAGTTAATAATCCCGCCTGAGGCCAACTACATAATGTCCTGTTCGCTGGCTTCCACTGCCTTCTGGAGCTCGGCACTAAGCTCGGGTGGCAGTCCCTCGATATCCACCCTGAGAAAACCCCTGACGATGGCAGCCGTGGCCTCAGTTCGGGTCAGCCCCCGCGCCATCAGGTATTCCACCTCTTCCTCGGCAATCTTACCTACCGCCGCTTCATGGGAGAGGTCGATACCGGCCAGGTCGCCCTTAAGCTCGGGTATGGCATGGATGGTGCCCTCACCCTGTAGAATCAGCCCACGGCATTCCAGGTGCCCTTTGACTTCGGGGGCACTGCCCTCAATATAGCCACGGGCCACGATATTGCCGCCGGTGGTAATCGCCCGCGATATTACCTCCGTCCTAGTCCCCCTGGCATCCAGAAGCACCCGGGAACCGATATCCATTGCCGAACCGGGCGGTGTTACCAGAATGCTATTGAACCTGACGGTGGCATTCTCGCCGACGCAGCGTGCCGTGGGGTACATCTGTAATGACTTGACCGGCTTCATCAAAACATAATTACCGAGGAACAGCCCGTCCTCTTCAACAACGATGCCGCTGCGGGGACGTACCGACACATCGGGCGTCCAGCTGTGTATCATGGTGAAGGTAATCTTGGCCCCCTTCTTGACATAGAACTCGGAAACCCCCAGGTGCAGCCCCGGTTCGTTGATAGAGGCGGCACAGCCGGTGATGATATGCAGCTCGGAATTCTCTTCGGCGATGACGATATTATGCACGTTCTGGGCCAGCTTGTTCCTGGCCAGATAAAGGCAGGCCTGTATGGGGTAGACAGTCTTGGCACCCGGTAAAGCCCTTATAAAGTAACCATTAGCCTGATGCAGCTCAACATGGGCGGTATATTTATCGCTGTCCACGGCGACCGCCTGCCAGAAGTAATCCGACAGCCAGTCATACCTGGCCAGTGCCTGACCGGTGGCCATCACCTCGACGCCTTCCTGCCGGGCCAGACTGTGGATTACGGAGTGATCCATCTGGATAATGGTCCCCGAGCGCTGGCTGGCATCATCCACGATAACCCCCACCTGCCGCATCTGCTCCCTGGTCGGTGCCGGCAGCTGTGAGGGGTCATCCTGATAGGGCAACTCTTCAGTGGCGGCGAGATACTCCTCTAGATTAATATCGTCGCCGAAAGCAGCCTTCTTGGTAGCCGCCGTTTTAGCTTTGTCTTGATAATTCTTCGAAGTCATAGCTTATTCCGGCGATGCACCGGATACACTCCTGGTAGCCCTTCTCCTTAATGGTCGCCAGCATCTCGTGGGGGTCACCCTCACAGCCTATTCTGCCGTCATAAAGGACATAACCGGTGCGAGCATTAACGTAGTCCAGAATATGGCCGCTGTGGGTAATAATCAGTCCCATACATTTGCGCTCTCTCATGGGACATTCCTTGTCCAGCAGTTCGTTAATCAGCTGGCCAATCAGGGCGATATTAACCAGGTCCACCCCCGACTCCGGCTCATCGAGCAGGGCCAGATTGGGCCGCTGTGCCAGTAGCTGCATCAACTCCGAGCGCTTCAGTTCCCCGCCGGAGAAGCCGTAGTTAATATCCCGGTCCAGAAAATCGGTCAGGTTGGCCTTCTCCGCCAGCTGGCTGGCGGTTTCGCCGTCATGGCCATACAGACAGACATTCATAATATCACGGGTCGTTACTCCCCGGACCACTGGTGGTCTCTGGAAGGACATGCCAATACCCAGGCGGGCCCGTTCGTCCACCGGCAAACCGGTTATATCCTGACCGTTGAAAACAACACTGCCCCTGGTTACCACATATTTGGGAAAGCCCATTATCGCCATTAGCAGGGTAGTCTTGCCGGCGCCATTGGGCCCAAACAGGACATGGGTCTCACCTTCCCTGATGGTCAGATTTACATCATGCAGGATTTGCCTTTTCTCAACGGCTACGTCCAGCCCTTTAATCTCAAGCACTTCGCCACCCCCACGCCACTAATTTAACTCCAGGGCACCAGGTTCGCCCAGACCTTCGAAGAGGTCATGGCTCAGGTCCTCCGGTATAACCGGCGCCGCCCGGTTAAGCCAATCGGTGTGCAGCGGCGTGATAGAGATGTTGCCCTGCTCCACCACCCCGATATCGGTCTGGCCATCGACAACGCCACCATTCCGCTGGCGCACCAGCCAGTAGTATCTCAGGCTACCGTCATCCTCGGCTTCGGCCACATCGGTATGGGTACCGCGGGCCAGCCGGGTTATCTTCACTCCCCTGACTTGCTCAACCGGCAAATTGGGCACGTTCACATTCAGAAAGACGCCGCCCGTTAAAGAATTGCCGCCGATCCACCGGCACAGCCGCCCTGTCAGCCGGGCAGCGGTGTCCATGAAGTAGCGCTCCGCTCTCTCTATCGACACGGCAACCGCATGTAGGCCTTTCAGGTAACCCTGAAGGGCACCGGCTACCGTGCCCGAAATAAGAACGTCATCGCCCAGGTTGGCGCCATGATTAATACCGGAAACGACCATACCCACTTTTTGTCCACCCAGCATACTCAAACCCACAATGACACAATCGCTGGGGGTCCCGGCCACGGAATAAGCCTCAACCGCAGGTAGCGGCGTTTCTATCCGGCGTATTCCCAACCGACGGTACAGGGTAACGGCGGTACCAATAGCACTCTGCTCTTTATCGGGGGCGACAACCATCACCGGGGCTAGGCTCCTCAACTCTCTGACCAACGCCCACAGCCCTTCGGCTTCTATACCATCGTCATTGGTAACAAGAATCGTCATACAGAAATCTCTTGGTTTCTACCAAAAGTCTATCATAAAGCCAGCAGCAGTAGCAAACGAATCCCCGCCTGCCACGAGCACCAGTCAACCAACAATTTCGGCTTAACCCAAGATGTCCAGACTCAGGCGGTGCTTGACTTATCTTTCAATATGAAGTTCAATATGAAGTAATATTCCCCCGAATCAAGGCGACACCATGGAAACTTTAAACGACAGTCCCATAACAACGGAAGCCGAGCACGAGCGAAGTCCTCAGGAAGCCGCCCTGAGGATATGGCTCAAAGTGCTCATCACTACCCGCTGGACGGCTATTCCCGTGGTCATCATCGCCAGCCTGGTGGCCACCCGGGTATTCAATATAGCCTTCCCCACCGCCCCGGTCTACTATATTTGCGTCTTTATCGCGCTATACAACCTGGCGCTGTTGCTCCAGGCCCGACGCATCGAAGCCCGGGGAGCCGGCTCTCTAGTCAGGACGATAAGGTTCTACGGCAGTATTCATATTGTCCTCGACCTGGTGACCCTTACCGTGCTACTGCACTTCACCGGTGGCATAGAAAATCCGTTCATCTTCTACTTTGTGCTGCACATCATCGGGGCCAGCATTGCACTCAGCCGTAAAGAAGTGTACTTACTGGCCTCAACAGCACTGTTTATGGTGTCATTGCTGGTGGGCCTTGAATATGCCGGAGTGCTGCCGCATGTCAATCTGGTGGGATTTGCACCTCCTTTACTATATCAACAAGTAAGCCACATTCTGGCCGTCCTAGTTGTCCTGGCCACTGCCCTGTACATCAGCACCTATATGGCTACTTCGGTAGCCATGGAACTGAGAAGAAGGCAGCAGGAAGTTATTGAGCTGCGCGAGCGCCTCCTTCACGAACGAACCGGACAACTGGAGAAGGCGTCCATTGAGATTGCCAAGCTGGAAGAGGAAAAACAACGTTTTCTCCACTTTCTCGGTATCGCCGCTCATGACCTGAAAGCCCCACTGACTGCCATTCAGGGTTTCTTGTGGATCATGCTCGGGGGCTATTCCGGGGAACTCAGCGACAAGCAAAAAAACATGCTGGAAAGGAGCAGCCGGCGGATTACCGAGCTCCTCAATCTAATCAGTGACCTCTTGGATATACCCCGCATTGAAACCGGCCAGACCATGCAGGATATTAAAGAGATTTCGCTACGCGAGGTGGTCCGACGCTCCCTCGACGACCTGCGCAACACGGCCAAGGAGAAAGGAATAAAGCTAAAGGTTGAGATTCCCCAGAACCTGCCCCGCATTCAAGGCTCCAGCCCCCGTCTCCAGCAGGTAATAACCAACCTGGTGAGCAATGCTATCAGCTACACCCCCGAGGGCACCGTCACTATCCGGATAACCGAGAAGGCCAAAGAACTGCAGGTAGAAGTGATTGACACCGGAATCGGCATCCCACCGGATGAGCTACCGCAGGTCTTTGACGACTTTTTCCGCGCCAGCAATGTGGAAGCGAGAGGTACCGGACTGGGGCTTTCAATCTCCCGCCGAATAGTCGAGGCACACGGGGGCAGAATCTGGGTAGAAAGTCCGTACCCCGAAAACAACCGGGGCAGTAAATTTACCTGCACCCTGCCCAAGAAAAACAAGGGGAAAAAGAAGTAGTTTGGATTATTGTCCAGACCTGTATTATAATCTCGCCGGAGGCATATATGGAGCAGAAGAAGATACTGGTAGTGGATGACGACCCGGATATACTGGACGCGGTAACTTGGATCCTTGAATCCCGGGGCTACCAGGTGGTTACCGCCCGGGACGGGTTAGAGGGTCTGGCCAATTTAAAATCAGAAAATCCGGACCTGGTAATTCTCGACCTGCTAATGCCCAAAATGGACGGGTTCGCCCTATTTAAAGAGCTCCAGAACCCCAGTTGGTCAAAATACCAGGATATCCCCGTCCTGATTCTCAGCTCAGTAAGAGAGGAAGCTAGCCGCCGCCGCTACGAACTGGAAACCGGCCACGAGCTGGCTGTCGATGACTACGTGGAAAAACCGATGGACCCGAACGTGCTGCTGGAACGGGTAGAGAAGCTCATTGCCAAAAAGACAAGGTGACAAGGCCGGGCTGATAACCAGATAAAATAAAGTAGCTATGGAGGGTGTAAAATGACCAAGAAAATCCTGCTTGTTGATGATGATGTTGATTTTATCGAGTCAACGAAAACCGTCCTGGAAAGCAAGCCTTACCAGGTGATAGTGGCCTATGAGGGGGACGAAGGTCTACGCAAGGCAAGAGAGGAAAAACCGGACCTAATCCTCCTGGATATTATCATGCCGGTTAAAGACGGGTTTACCGCTGCCGAACAGCTTAAAAAAGACCCGGAACTCAGCAAAATTCCGACCCTTATGTTAACCAGCTATTCAGCCCGGCGTAGCGAGACTTCAATCCCGGTCAGCCGTGGCTTTTCCCTTGAGGTTGACGACTATATTGATAAGCCAATCAGGCCGGAAGAACTGTTGGCCACCGTGGAGAAATATCTCAATAAATAATACCCGTCACCTGCTCTATTAACCATAATCAGCAATTTGGTCTACCGGTTTACCAGCGGCCAGCCGGTATATTATAGGCACATCCATGAAAACCAGTGACTTTGACTACTGTCTACCTCAAGAGCTTATCGCCCAGACCCCGGTTGAACCAAGAGACTGCTCCCGTCTTATGGTACTGGACCGCAGCGATGGTTCGCTCGAGCACCGCCGGTTCTTCGAGATAGGCGATTACTTGCGCCATGGGGACGTCCTGGTATTCAACGACAGCCGGGTCATCCCCGCCCGTCTGTGGGGCCGGAAAAGCGAGGGCGGCGGTAAGCTGGAAATTCTACTGCTGCGCCGGCTCGAGCCCGGAGTCTGGCAGGTGCTGCTCAGGCCCGGCAAGCGCGCCAAGGTCGGCAGCCGGATCGACCTGACGGCCAGCCCTACGGACGGCGATAAACAAGACTCCCGAGTCTGGGCAGAAGTAATCGGACTGGAGGAGGACGGTATAAAGCTAATCCGGCTATCCGACGAAACAATGTTAACCGTCCTCGGCCAGGCACCATTGCCGCCATACATCCATGCCCCTTTGAATGACCCGGAACGCTACCAGACAGTCTACGCTAGGGTCCCCGGCAGCGTCGCTGCGCCGACGGCCGGCCTGCACTTTACCCCGGAGCTAATCAGGCAAATAGAGAACAAGGGCGTTATCTGCCAGTTCGTTACTCTGCACGTAGGGCTGGATACCTTTCGACCGATACGGGAGGACAACCCACTCCAGCACACCATGTACCAGGAACACGGCGTGCTGAATCCGGAAGTAGCCGGGCAACTATCCCGAGCCAAAGCAGACGGCCGACGGGTAATCTGCGTCGGCACCACCGCTGTAAGACTGGTCGAAGCCGTTGCCCAGGCCAGCGATCCGCTTCAACTGCAGCCATTTGCTGGCACCGTCAGTCTGTTTATCCTGCCGGGATACCAGTTTCGTATGGTTGATGCCCTCATAACCAATTTCCACCTTCCCCGCTCAACGCTGCTGATGCTGGTCTCGGCCTTTACCGGCAGCAGTCTCCTCAAAGAGGCCTATCAGGAAGCTATTCAGCACAAATACCACTTCTACAGCTTCGGCGACGCGATGCTCATTATCTGAAGAAAAATCTCATTCCTCACAGCCCAAGGAGGGGGCTACGGCGCTGCTCACCATAAGCCGTAGAAGTGTTATTTTTATTGGGGCACGTCAATGACAGCAAAAGCAACGTATCGAATAGCGTAAATATTTGAATAATTCTATAATTATATATGACCAGAATGCGATAGTATATAGTATAGAGAAGATATGATCAACCAGACAAAACTGTATATCGGAACCTCAGGATGGTCTTACCCCAAAGGTGAGGGCACGTGGAATGGATACTTTTACCCCAAAGGCAAAATTAACGAACTTGAGTACTACAGCCAGTTTTTCAATACGGTGGAAGTAAACAGTTCATTCTACCGACCACCTAATCCTGAATATGTCTACAACTGGGTGCGCAGAGTTCCTAAGGATTTTCTCTTTACCGTTAAGCTGTGGCAGAAATTCACTCACCCGAAGATGTATAAAGAAGCTACCGGTGAGGAAGCAGTCATATCCCAGCAGGACGTTGACCTGTTCAAGCAAAGCATCGATCCCCTATTTCAATACGGAAAACTGGGTGCTCTCCTGGCTCAGTTCCCGCCTGGCTTCCGAAACGATACCTTTGGTCAGCAGATACTAAATGCAGTAATCAAGACATTTGGGCAGTATAGACTAGCAGTAGAGTTGAGACATCGTAGCTGGAGTGATGATGAAAATACTGCTCAACTGCTTAGAGAAAACAACGTCTCATGGGTCCAGATTGACGAGCCAAAGTTCAAATCTTCCATAGCGCAGGCGCTTCCACTAACATCTGACACTGCGTATTTCCGTTTTCATGGTAGGAATGCAGAGATGTGGTGGACAGGTGATAGCGAAACCCGATACAAATACCTGTACTCGACTGAAGAGATAAATGAATTGACAACCAGAGTGCTGTCTGCTGCTAAACAGACCACTTTACTTTTTGCGCTGTTTAACAACCATTGGCAAGGATATGCACCAAAAAATGCAGGGGACATGATGAAAGCGCTGGGGTTGCCCTTTCATCACTTTCCCATCCACATGCCACTTAAAGAAAAAGAGGAGGAAAGGTCTGAGCACGTTTAAACTAATGGTTGATTAGTGACACTAAATTATTGTCATAGCACGCTTTAACATCGGTTATTCCAAATCCCCAGGATTGATAAATTTACCTCAAAGGTCATATTATATATAAAGCTCAAGTTTACCCTGTTAGGAAATTTGGAAGTCTCACAATGGCGAAGATGATATATCGAGCCCTGCAAATAATGCCCTTTGGCACCAACTGTTACCTGGTTGCCTCGGACAAGACACGTGATGGCATGGTTATTGATCCCGCTGGGGATGCCGCTAGAATTTTAGACAATATCTCAGAGCTTGGTCTAAGTATTGGTATAATAGTGCTCACTCACGCTCACCCCGACCATATTGGCGCTATTGCCCAGCTAAAGGAGACAACCAAAGCCAAATTCGCTTTACATGCTGCCGAAGCCGGAATAATAAACCAATATGGTGACAGTCAGTTCACTATGTTTGATCCAACTTTCAGGCCTCCGCCACCGCCGGACAGGCTACTTACAGATGGTGATTCTATAGACATCGGTGACATTGTATTCAAAGTTTTACATACACCCGGACACAGCGCTGGCGGTATTTGCATAGCCGGATATGGCGTTGTATTCAGTGGGGACACGTTGTTCAATATGGGTATTGGCCGTACCGATGGCCCTGGTGGCGATTATGACCTGCTAATATCAAGCATAAGAAGCAAACTTTTAAACCTGCCGGATGAGACCTTAGTCCTGCCCGGTCATGGTCCAAAGACTACCATCGGCTGGGAAAGACAGCATAACACTTTTCTCCGTTAGTATCGCTATTGAGGCAATACAAAGGACGACCAGCATACCGGATATTGATGTAACCTATGAGGGCTTGAGTTATAAACGCGCCTGCGAACATACCAGAGATTAATAGTCTTATTTTGTCGCGGTAAGGACTTTTAATGTCTCACGAAACGGAACTCTCATTCCTGGACAAGCCAGAAATCCTTCAGGCGATGTTCCCCGTCGTTTACTCGCCATTCCTTCCTTATGACTATTTTCAATCTATCCCCTCTGGCGGTCGCACCTATTCCATAGAGGTCGAGCGGGATATTAAGATTAACTGCGGCTTCTGGGTGAGCGGCAAAGACATGCCTTCCCTACTCTACTTCCACGGTAACGGTGAAACTGTGGCCGATTACGAATGGGTTGCCCCTTTCTACAACCAGCGTGGGATAAACCTGTTTGTGGCTGACTATCGGGGCTATGGTTCCAGTGACGGAAAACCAACCATCAGCAACATGTACGCCGATGCGCATACCATATTCTCTGGCTTTCGGGAAGTGCTGTCAAAGGAAAGTTTCAAAACGACTGTCTTCCTCATGGGCCGCTCACTCGGCAGTCTTCCCGCCATCGAGCTTGCCTTTCATTATCAGAATGATATCTGCGGGCTGATTGTCGAGAGCGGTTCAGCCCATAATTTCCGCAGGCTATGGGAATATCTGTCGGACAACGAAAGAAAGGCAATACTTAGTGAGGAAAAGCCTTTTTTAAACAAGGTAAAAATCAGACAGATCAACAAACCCACGCTGGTTATACACGGCGATCTTGACCAGATACTGCCGGTTACTGAAGGACAGGAGCTGTATCAGAACTCAGGAGCGGTAGAGAAGAAGCTTCTCATTATTACCGGTGCCGACCATAACAACGTGATGGTTATAAATCAGGAACTTTATTTCGGCACAATCGAGGAATTCGTCAAGTCTCATGGTCGATAATGTGCGGAACGATAATTTTAGAGAAATTGATTAAGAGAACTCCCATATACCTTATCAATCAATGTCCTCAGTTAAAATTAACCACTGGTCTGTTTATTTTCTACCTCTTGCAACTACTGACATTATCACGTGACTGACACAGTATAGCGACGATATTATATGGCGAAAGAGTGTAGGAAAAGAAGAACAACTCCCAGAAGAAATATAACGAGGGCCGCCCCAAGCAACATAAGTAGTATCGGCAGTCTCAGTTGTTCCTTGTTAAT
>DUEU01000023.1 GCA_011191985.1 Dehalococcoidia bacterium | reverse complement strand
ATGGCAGCCCCAATGTGATGTTTGCCCTCAGCGGTATTGCCTGTTACAGCCCCAGAATCGCCGCCGTGGATACTATACAGGGCGACTACTGTGTGCTGGATGCTGCCCAGTGGTTACCGCAACGCTATGATGACCCTGGCTATAAAGTCCCCGAGTGTATCGTCGTCTGGGGTTACAGCATCTCGTCCTCATGTCCCGACAACGTTTTCGGGCACTGGATTATCGACCTTATGAAACGGGGGACAAAGATAATTGCCATTGACCCCAGGCTTTCCTGGTTTGCCTCAAGGGCCAAGAAATGGCTCAGGCTGCGCCCGGGGACGGATGGGGCCATGGCCATGGGCTTCCTCAACGTGATTATAAATGAGGGACTGTATGATAGGGAGTTTGTCACGAAGTGGACGAACGCCACCCACCTGGTCAGGGGAGACAACGGTAAACTGCTGCGGGAGAGCGACCTTGTTGAGGGTGGTTCCTGGGACAATTTCGCTGTCTGGGATATGGCCCGGCAGCGACCGGTCATCTGGGATTCTCGTAACGTGGAGTTTAAGCTGGCTAATGTTGAACCGGCCTTGGAAGGCGAGTTTTCGGTTGACCGCCTTGATGGCCAGAAGCTGGTCGTTAAAACTGTCTGGAAAGCATTCCGCGAGCGGGTTGACCAGTACCCCGTGGAGCACGTATCCAGGATAACTTGGGTCCCCCGGAAAGATATAGTCGAGGCGGCGCGATTTTATGCCAGAAGCAAGCCGGCCGCGATACAATGGGGGGTGCCAATTGATATGACCCCGGCCATAACCCCCACCGCCCAGGCGATTGCCGCCCTGTGGTGCATTACGGGTAACCTGGATGTGCCGGGCGGCAACGTCATCTCACGGTATGCCTTTGATGCCGTGGCCTATGCTTTACCCGGGAGCAAGGGCATCATCAGGCTGAACTCCGAGGAAGCGGATAAGAAGAGGATCGGGGCTGATCAGTACGGCCCCTTGAAAAATTTTATCTGGCGGGCTCAAACTGACCTGGTGCTGGAGCAGATATTCACCGAAGAGCCTTACCCCATCAAAGGTATGTGGATACAGACCTGCAACCCGTTGGCCAACACCGGTCTTGAGCCGGGCCGGTGGGCCAAGGCTATCAAGAAGCTCGACTTCGTGGTCGCCGTTGACCTTTTTATGACGCCCACTACCCAGCTGGCCGACGTGGTTCTGCCCGCAGCCAGCTTTCTTGAGAAGGACGGTATCCGGAACTGGTGGGTTCCGCTTCAGAGCATAAATAAGGCCATCTCGGTCGGTGAGTGCCGGCCGGACGTGGAGATTAATTTCGAGATGGCCCGGCGCTTCGACCCCAACTTTCGTTGGAACAGCATCCACCAGCTATTTGATGAAATTATCGCGCCATCTGGTATGACCTTTAAGGAACTCCAGGAAAAGGGCTGGGCTTTTCCAACAGAGGGTCACCCCAGTGCTCCTTACCGTCGTTTCGCTAAAGGGCTACTACGACCGGATAAGAAGCCCGGTTTTCAAACGCCGTCCGGTAAGATCGAATTACACTCGTCTTTACGGGAAGAGTGGGGGCTGGAGCCCATTGTCTACTATGAAGAACCACCGTTCACCCCGATAAGTCAGCCAGAACTGTACCAAGAATACCCCCTGATACTTTCTACCGGGAGACGGTCACCGGCCTACTTTCATTCTGAGCACCGGAATATCCCCTGGCTGCGAAGGATAGAGCCCGACCCCCTGGTTGAAATCCATCCCGACACGGCCGGTTTACTCCGTATAGACGATGGTGAATGGGTCTGGGTTGAGAACTGGTTGGGCCGGTGCAAGCTCAGGGCAAAGGTCACCCCGGTGGTGCCCCGATGGATGGTCATGGCCAGCCATGGCTGGTGGTTTCCCGAAAAGGCTGGCGAAGAGCCTTCTCTCTTTGGCGTGTGGGAATCAAACGTGAACCAGCTTATCCCCATGGGCTGCCAGGGTAAAGACGGCCTGGGGGCCCCTATAAAACATTTACTCTGCAGACTAGCCAAAGTTAACGGCCGGGAGGCAGTCGAAAATGTCTAGGCGAAAAGGATACGGCCTGCTTATTGATTATGAGTACTGCACCGGCTGTTATACCTGCCAGGTCGCCTGTGCTCAGGAAAACCAGTGGCCGGAGGGTAAGTCCGGAATGGAAGTAATCGAGGTTGTCCAGAAATTGCCCAGGGACAAGGCGTACCTTATCTATCTGCCCTTCCCCACCGAGCTATGTATTCTGTGCTCGTCACGTACCCAAAAGGGTCTTGAGCCGGCCTGTGTGCAGCACTGTATGGCAGCCTGCATGAAATATGGTAAGATAGTAGAGTTGGCCAAAGAGATGGCCAAGAAACCGAGGATGGTGCTCTGGGCACCTCGCTAGCCGGTACCACAGATAGCTGACTTAAAGCCACGCCACAAGGAGGCCTTGATGGGTGATTGGGTTATTCCTTGGATAGATTTCTTGAGATGGGAGTTCGTCAGGCTGCGCGCCTATCCACCGGGCAAAGAGTACCGGTGGGCTAACAATGCCGAGGCCCCGTTAACACCGCTGACCAAGGTACTTGATAATTGCCGTATCGCCTTCTGGAGTCAGTGCGCCGCTCGATTGAAGGAGCAGGAGCCCTGGGAAATCGAGATCAGGGGTGAGTTTCTGGAGGACGTCTCATGGCGGGAGATACCAAAGGAAGCGGAGCTTGATAATCTGGTATACACTGGCGGCTGGATGGGTTACGATGCCGAGCAGGACCGTAATATCGTGTTCCCGCTTGACCGCTTCCGGGAGCTGGAAAGGGGAAGGTTTATCGGCGAACTATCCCCGGTGGTTTTCTCCTCTCATGCCACCTTCCGTGTTGAGGCTTTGCTGAAAGAAACTGCGCCAGCATTGGTAGAAAGACTGAAGGAGCTGGAAATAGATGCCTTGGTCTTCTTGGCCATGTGACCGCTGTGTGTGCAGACCGTGAGTCTACTGGCTAGGGCTATTGAAGAGGGGGGCGTACCGACGGTGGTGCTGGGCATGATGCGTGATATTATGGAGAGCGTCAGGCCGCCCCGTGGCGTTTTTGTCAATTTCCCGGCTGGACATCCGCTGGGCAGGCCGCTGGACATTGAGTTTCAGACTGATGTCATCAAGGATACCCTGAATGCCCTTCGGGAGATGACCGAGCCAGGCCAGATAAAAGATTTGTCCTACCGCTGGTCGAACGACTTCTCGTGGCAGTACTGGCCTGGGGCCTTGGCCTGCTACCTCGATAAGAGGCAGAGTCGTCTTCAGGACCAGGTGATATGGTACGACGAAAACGGAAAGGCACACCGGAAAACGGAATACATCTGGCCGGTGCCGGGTTGGGTAAACGACTGGTCTGATGACTCTGGAAAACCAACTGCTGCCTGTGACTGCTAATGAAAATCCGCTAACTGAGCAGAGTATGGAATCTGACCAGGTCCTGATAATCCATGATAGTGCTCATGGCGTGCGACTCAACTTCTATACCGGCCTCCTCAACCGCCACGGCTACGGGGTTCAAGCCGCCCATGAGAATCACCCCGATCTTGTTGAGCTCTACCGGGATTTCACACACCGTTTCGCTGGTGTTGCCCATCAACATAAGACCATCCAGGCCGGCCTTCTTGAGCTTAATGATCACTTCCTCGGCAATCGGGCGTGAATCGGCCAGTATTTCCCGGAAATTGGCCAGAATTCTGCCCTCACCACTCTTGGCGGCTTTATACACCGAGGTCATTCCGGCCCTGATGAATACCTCGGACGGGTCTAAAGAGCTGCCGGTATAGTAGATAATCTCGACGAAGCGGAGCGGCCGGTGGTTGCGAATCTCCAGTATGCCTCCGAACCGTGAGTCCATCGGGATGCCGGCCTTAAGAAACGAGGCGTTTACTATAATACTGCAGATAGTGGCCAGCGCCACCTTACCCGGCGGTACTATCAGCTCTCCTATCTTCTCTCCCTCGGGAGCGACCGCCACTAGGTCACTCACGCATAAACCGGCCTCGAAGGCCGGTTTCATGACCTGAAGCGCCCTTTTAATCTTCTCTTTCGGGAGGAAGGAGACGTTAACCGGAATCAATCCCGAGCAGTTCTCGTAGTCAAAGGTGGTGCGAAAGGCCAGTAGCTCAATCCGGGAGATAGCAAAGCCAACCTTATCGCTTACCCGGGCCGACTTGACTTCCTGAAGGCCCTGTTCCGTAAGAACACGCCCATCCCTTCGGCCGACAAGCTGTGTCAGCCCCCGCTCATCCATAAGTTTAAGGTGATATCTAACGGCCCTTTCGCCTAGCTCGATACCACTTTCCTTCAAGTGGCGGGCGATTACCCTGGACCCTAAAGGTACCGGAGAATCGCTGAGGACCTTCAGGATGGAAATGACTTTTATCTCAACGTCTTGGTTTTCGAATCCCATAGAATTACTACAATAGGAAACTGTTTGCCAGATAGCCATTCTAGACCTTTTGCGGCGCCATGTCAACAGCACCAGATGGCCTAGGGCATCATCTTTTCCGGCACAATCCAGAAACGGAGGCGGTATTCACCCGCAGAGCATCCGAGGACTACAATGTAACCACCCTCGCTCACTGTCAGGTAATCATTGTCTTTCTGGTCCCAGGTCCACTCCTTAGCCTCACCCGGAGCCAGCGGAACCACAACCTGAAGGGCATAAGGTTCAAATATTGTTTCTCCGTCCCGGCTCTTTATCTTCCAGGGGGCTGAGTTGTTCAGGATTATTTCATCATCACTAGCGTTTCTAAGCTGGAATTTCACCGTCATGCCCGGTTTGTAGTGCTGCTCTCCGTCTAAGGTCTGCCCTGGTGGCAGATGAGGTGGTACCCCATCGTAGGCCCGCAACTCGACGGGGGCGGGGATGACTCTAATAACACCTATGCTTTTAACCTCAGCAAATCCTGGCTGCCCCTTTTCCCCTTTCCTGGCAGCCAGCTCATAATCACCCGGCTCATCAAAGAAGGTTACCAGTCTGCCGTCCTCATCGGTATCCCCCATATATTCCGGGCTATAGAGGCGAACTTCTGGGACCGGGTTACCGCTGTCATCGGTTATCGTCAGGACTACCGTTTCACTGGCCCTGGCTTCCTCGGGGCCGTACATTTCCAGTACTCCGGTGTCCTGCCGCTGGCAACTCAGGCAGCCTATCAATACAATTGTCAACAGTAAATACGGTAATAATATTTTCATTTTAGCTAACCCCATTGTCTCTAGTATTAATCATGATAATTATAACGAAATATATTAGTTTTGGTTATGACCTTTTCGGTACAGCCAATAATTTAACGATTTATATGTCCCGGGTATTGACAATGCAAAAGGGTTGTAATATAATAAGGAATACGGCAACCGATTACCGTATTATTTAATAGACTGAGATGAAAAGAGTCTACGTTAACGAAGCGGTCTGCATCGGCTGTCACCTCTGTGAGGTGTACTGCCAGCTTCAGCATGCGCAATCAAAAGACCTGGTCAAGCTCTTTAAAAGAGAAAACCCACGAACATTACCCAGGCTGAGGGTAGAGGAGCGGGGAATCGTTTCCTTCTCAGTGCGTTGCCAGCAGTGTGATGAAGCTCCATGTGTTCAGGCCTGTCTTACCGGTGCTCTGGCTCGTGACTCGCTAAGCGGGACAGTAGCGGTTGACCCAGAACGGTGCATTGGCTGTTGGACATGCTTGCTTTTCTGTCCGCTGGGGGCGATAAGGCAGAATGAGGGACAGGACAAAATGATTAAATGTGACCTTTGCCCGGGGGAGGAAGTTCCGGTATGTGTGACCAACTGTCCCAATGAAGCACTAGCCTATGTGGAGGTTTAAAAATGATTACCGTGATTGATTATGGCGCCGGTAATCTGCGCAGCGTGGCCAATGCCGTGGGCAAACTGGGTTACTCACCAGAGGTGACCAGCCGACCCGATGACATTACATCTGCCCGGGCGGTTATTCTGCCAGGAGTGGGTGCTGCGGCTGATACCATGGCCAACCTGAAGATGCTAGGGCTGGTGGAGCCAATTCGAGAATTCATCGCTGAAGGCTGCCCCTTCCTCGGTGTTTGCATCGGACTGCAAATCCTGTTTAACGCTACCGAAGAGGGAGGCGGGTACGAGTGTCTCGGCATAATACCCGGCTCGGTGCGCAGGTTGCCACCGGGGCTTAAGACGCCGCACATGGGCTGGAACCAGGTCAGGCAGCGGGTTGCCCACCCGGTTTTCGATAATATCCCGGACGAGGCCAATTTCTACTTTGTACACAGCTACTATGCTGAGCCTGAAGACCAGTCGCTGGTCGCCGGCGAGACCGAATACGGCATATCAATATGCAGTGTCATCGCCCGGGGCAACCTGGTGGCCACCCAGTTTCACCCGGAAAAAAGTGGGGAGCTTGGGCTTCGGTTCTATGATAACTTTCTTAAGATGGCTATGACTGATAAGTAGAACGGTTA
Source organism: Dehalococcoidia bacterium (assembly GCA_011191985.1). GTDB lineage: Bacteria > Chloroflexota > Dehalococcoidia > Dehalococcoidales > W111 > W111. Next base: position 2,443 of record DUEU01000023.1, on the reverse strand, counting down.
TTAATTAATTGGTGAAGAAAATGGCAAGGACAGTAAAGACAAAGTATCTGGTTATCGGCAACTCGGCCGGTGGTATTGGCGCCGCGGAGTCTATCCGTGAGGCGGACCGGAAGGGGAAGCTTATCCTGATATCCGACGAGCCTTATCCTGCCTACTCACGGCCGCTTATCGCTGAGCACCTCGCCGAAGGACGCCCGCTGGAGAAGATGCTTTACCGACCGGCAGATTTCTACGAAAAGAACGGCATTTCAGTCATGCTCGGCCGGAAAGTCACCGCGCTCGATAGCCAGAACCATATTGTTAAGCTGGCGGATGGCAAAACCATAGACTGGCAGAAGTTATTGCTGGCTACCGGTGGTTCCCCAATCGTCCCGGCTATTGAAGGTACTGACCTTAACGGCGTATTTACCTTCACCACGCTCGACGATGCCCGGGCGATAGACGATTTCCTGAACCAATACCATCGAGAGGTGAGGGCAGTGGTTATTGGTGGCGGCCTTATTGGTATGAGTGCCACCGATGCACTAGTAAAGAGAAAGGTAAGGGTAACGGTAGTCGAGCTGAAAGATAGAATATTGAATACTATCCTTGACGAAGAGGCTTCGGCCCTGGAGGCGGCGGCCCTGGAACAGGCCGGAGTTGACATAATAACAGGCCAGACCGTGCAACGGATAGACAGCTCTTTAACCAGTGAAATTGGCGGGGTGACCCTGGAAGATGGCCGCTCAATAGGGTGTGAAATGGTGGTGCTGGCCATTGGCGTTCGACCACGCCTGGAACTGGTTAACGGCGGGGGTATGAAGACTAACCGGGGTATAGTGGTTGACCGGCACATGGCCACTTCAGAGACCGATATTTATGCCTGCGGTGACGTGGCCGAGGGGTATGACTTCATCTATGGGGAAAATCGGCTGACTCCGGTGTGGCCTAATGCTTATATCGGGGGCCGGGTGGCCGGTTTGAATATGGCCGGCACCCCCATGGAGTACAGCGGGGGGACGGCGGTGAATGCCCTGAAATATTTCGGGGAAAATGTCGTCTCGGCCGGTGTGGTGGCGCCACCAGATGGCGGCTATGAGGTTATCGCCAATAAGACAGGCCATATCTATAAGAAGGTAGTGTTAAAGGACGGGCTGATTATCGGCATGGTCTTGGCCGGAGACATCGAGACATCAGGTATCGTCTACAACCTGATGAAGGACAGGGTAGATGTCAGCGGATTCAAGGAAGTGCTGGTCGACGATGATTTTGGCCTGGTTTCGCTACCCGAATCTATCTGGCGACCCATGCTGGAGATACCGGCGGATATCAAGGAGGCTTCGGTAACTTCTGTCGAGCCACCCGAGGAGGTACTCGTCGGTGAATAGACCGTATACCCGGGAGAAACAGCCGTGAGAAATGTCGGACGGGTAAATAATCCTTACAACGATAGCAAGGTAATCGATGCCTGCTCCATATTCGGGGCGATGAACAGGGCCGGCCGGCGGTTTTCCGGTGAGGGTGTTATCCGGGCTATCGCCAACATGCACGACCGTGGTAACGGTCTGGGCGGAGGTTTTGCCATCTACGGTCTGTACCCGGAATATGCCGACCTCCACGCTTTCCACATAATGTATCTCAGTAAGCCGGGAAAGCAGGCGACAGAGGCATTTCTACGAGAGCATTTTAAAGTGGTTGCCGCTGAAGCAGTGCCAACCCGTCCTTTGGCGGCGATTACGGACCCGCCCCAGGTATGGCGCTACTTTATGGAGGTAAAGCTGCCAACAGACGGGCTGCCTGCGGATGATTATATCGTCAACCGGGTAATGAAGATTAACACAGAATTGCCGGATAGCTTCGTCTTTTCCAGCGGCCGGAACATGGCCGTATTCAAGGGCGTGGGCTACCCCGAGGAGATAGCCGATTACTTTTGCCTGGAGCAGTATCAGGGATACCTGTGGACGGCCCACGGGCGATTCCCGACCAATACGCCCGGCTGGTGGGGCGGCGCTCACCCCTTCAGTATCCTGGACTGGACGGTGGTGCACAACGGTGAAATCTCGTCTTACGGAATCAACCGCCGCTACCTGGAGCAGTTTGGCTATCACTGCACCATGCAGACCGATACTGAAGTTGTCGCTTACGCCGTTGACCTGCTCATACGCAAACATGGTCTACCTCTGGAGATAGCGGCCAAGATACTAGCGGCGCCATTCTGGGATGATATTGAGCGTATGGCGCCGGGAGAACAGAGGCTGCACCAAGCCCTGCGACAAGTGTATGGTAGCCTGCTCCTGAACGGGCCGTTTGCAGTGATAATCGCCCACCACGGTGAGATGATCGGTCTGACTGACCGAATCCGGCTGCGGCCACTGACAGTCGGTGAAAAGGACGACATGCTCTACTTGTCTTCGGAGGAATCGGCCATCCGCCTGGTATCGCCGGAGCTGGACAGGGCCTGGAT
>DUEU01000022.1 GCA_011191985.1 Dehalococcoidia bacterium | reverse complement strand
TATATGAGTTAATCAAGCGTACGGTTGTTACCAGGTTTATCTTTGGCATGCGTCTGAAGAAGAAGTAAGCAGCTTCTTACAAGCCCTTGGCTTGGACTGACTTAATTTCCTTGGTAGTGGAAGTTGGGTTCGAAGGACTTTCGGGTTATTGGTCCGACAAACATTGAAGATATGTCAGCCCACCTGATCCACAGTCATGGTATCTTGCCGATTTACCCCTGAACCATAGTTGTGGTGAAAACTGTCCAAGATAAATACATATCTTCATGGCTATGAATTATGCCTAACATCTATCAGCTAACATAGGCTCGCGTACGTGTAACACAGCCGTACATAGGATGAACTTACCGTGTATATAACCAGCAGGAACCTGACTTCTTTAAAGGCTCGTATGTAATGACATCTGGTTGTCGTGCGTGTGCAAACCTGTGAAATATCATAGGCATCACAGGCGTCATCGAGCAATTGAAGAAGGTGGTGCTTACCGAAGACAACTTAAGAGAGTTAGTAAAACTGGTTAATGAGGAGTTAATAGCCAGCTACAACGGATTAAAAGAACGACTTAAGGTTATTGATGATGAACTGAATGAAGTCAGGTCAAGACTATCAAAGCTCTATGACTCTCTTGAAACGGGTATGCTCTCAGTTGAGGATCTTGCCCCTCGTATTAAGGAACTTAAGAAACGGCAGGATAAGCTCACCCAAGCCCGTGTTCAAGCAGAGGCTGATGCTGTACTGAGCGAAGTTCAGCAGGTTGACTTCAAGATAGTGAAGGCGCATGTTGAGGATTTAAGAGACCTTCTAGATGAAGCCAGCAACAGTAAGCGAAAGGCTTTTCTGCGCTCATTTGTTAAGAGGATCACTGTAGATGGAGATAAGGTGATAATCGAATACACGCTGCCTATCCCGCCGGATAATAAGAAAAGGCAGATATTAGTTCTGCCTATTGACACCCCTGGTGGAGCTGGGGGGATTCGAACCCCCTACCTTTTGACTGCCAGTCAAACGTTCTCCCAATTGAACTACAGCCCCGCGATTCTAAATAGAATTTATCACAAACCGGGTCTGTTATCAAGGAACAATGCTATCTGCAAAGGGCAATAACTATTCACACTTCACGTTTAGTGCGTGGCACAAGTTTCTCCGCCGAAGCACTCAGCTAGTTGCCTCATCAACCGCCTTCGCCGTAAACATCAACTCACCTTCACCAAGGTCAACTAAAACCATATCCCCTTCTTTAAACTCACCGCGCAGCAGCTTCGTTGATAACGGGTTCTCGACATAGCGTTCTATGGCCCGCCGCAGCGGTCGGGCTCCATAAACCGGGTCAAACCCTTCCTTTGCCAGCCATGATTTGGCTGCATCAGTTACCTCTATGGCCAACTGGCGCTCCGCTAGCCTGTCTTCCAGCTCTTTTATCATCAAATCGACAATGCTCCGCAGTTGCTCCTCAGTCAACTCGTGAAAGACCACAATCTCATCAATACGATTAAGGAATTCGGGGCGAAAGGTCTTTCTGACCTCGCCCAGCACCTTCTCTTTCATGTCTTCATAGCTCCGCTTATGAGCCTTGGTACCTTCTTTGGTCGTGGCAAAACCGATAGCCGTATCCCGTTTGATAAGCTCCACACCAGCGTTGCTAGTCATGATAACCACCGTGTTCTTGAAGTCAACCGTGCGGCCGTGACCGTCGGTCAAACGGCCGTCATCTAGGAGCTGCAGCAGGGTGTTGAACACCTCGGGGTGCGCCTTTTCAACCTCGTCAAGCAGAATCACCCGGTAAGGCCGCCGCCTGACCAACTCGGTAAGCTGTCCGCCCTCATCATAGCCAACATAACCCGGCGGGGCACCAATAAGGCGCGATACCGTGTGCCTTTCCTGATATTCGGACATATCCAGGCGCACCATGGCGTTCTCGTCATCGAACAGGAACCGGGCCAGGGTACGGGCCAGTTCCGTCTTGCCCACCCCGGTGGGCCCCAAGAACAGGAAGCTGCCAATGGGACGGCTGGGGTCTTTAAGCCCAGCGCGGCTCCTCCTGATGGCGTCGCTGATAACCGTGACGGCCTCTTCCTGGTTGATAAGCCGCTCGTGAATACGCTCTTCCATATGGAGTAGCTTATCCGCCTCGCCCTCCAGCATCTGGGACACGGGAATGCCCGTCCAGCTTGAGATTAGATAGGCAATATCTTTGGCATCAACAACCTCGTCGATTTTCTCACCATTAAGCCAGTCGCTTTTCGCCTGGTTATACTCCCCTTCTAAACGCAGACGCTCGCTCTTGAGACTGGCCGCCCGCTCATATTCCTGACGTTGCGAAGCGGCCTCTTCTTCGTTACTTAGCTGCGTTAGCTGCTTCTCCAGCTTCTTGACCTCAGGCGGTGCGCTTTGGGTATCGATGTTAATCTTGCTGGCCGCCTCGTCAATAAGGTCAATCGCCTTATCGGGCAGATGCCGGTCAGCAACATACCGCTGGCTGAGTTTGGCGGCCGCCTCCAGGGCCTCATCATTTATCTTTACCTTATGGTGCGCCTCGTACCGGGGGCGGAGACCTTTCAGCATCTCAATCGTTGCCTCGATGCTGGGCTCACCGAGAAACACCGGCTGGAGACGTCTCTCTAGGGCCTTGTCCTTCTCGATAAACTTGCGGTATTCATCCAGGGTGGTGGCCCCTACACACTGCAATTCGCCGTGGGCCAGCGCCGGCTTGAGCATATTACTGGCATCAACGGCGCCTTCGGCGGCGCCGGCACCGACCACGGTGTGAATCTCATCGATAAACAGGATGACCTCACCTTTGGACTGGCGCACCTCGTCCATCACTGCCTTCAAGCGCTCTTCAAATTCACCGCGGAACTTGCTACCGGCGATGAGCGCCCCCATATCCAGGGCTACTACCCGACGCCCTTTCAGGGAATCGGGGACATCATCGGCGGCAATCTTCTGCGCCAGACCCTCGGCGATGGCCGTTTTACCAACCCCGGCCTCACCAACAATCACCGGGTTGTTCTTGGTGCGGCGGGTAAGCACTTGCATTACCCGCTTAATCTCTTCGTCCCGGCCAATGACCGGATCCAGCCGACCCTCGCGGGCAAACTCGGTCAGGTCGCGGCCATACTTTTCCAGGGAGCGATACTTGCTCTCAGCCCTGGCATCGGTAACCCGGTGTCCGCCACGCAGCTTCTGCAAAGCACCATATATCTTTTCCCGGTCAATACCGAACCGGCGTAGAATATCGGCTACCTCACCTTTCGTCTCCGCCGCCATAGCGACCAGAAGGTGCTCAGTGCCGATGAACTCGTCCTTGAGCCTGTTGGCCTCTTCGTCAGCCCGTTTAATGAGCTGGGCAACATCCGGGGTGGCGTAGATTTGCGTCGCCTCATAGGCAACCTTGGGTGCTTTGTCCAGGGCCGATTCCACTTCACGTCGTACCGCAGCGACATCAGCCCCGAGCTCTTTGAACACGTCACCAACCAGCCCGCGCTCCTGCATGAGCAGGGCCAGCAGGATATGCGGTACACTCCACTGGCTGTGTTTATACTGTCGAACCAGCTCCTGAGAAAGGGCCAGTGCCTCCTGTGCCTGTTCCGTAAACCTCTCTTGTTTCATATCACACCCCCCATCTTACCCCTGATTTGCCGGGTTGGCCGTGCCAAAATTGGCCCGGAGAAAATCGGTAACCTGTTTCTGGACTTCAGGATAGCCCCAATCATAGTTATGCCCCCGGACATTAACGCAGTAGGTGAACCTCACCGGTCTCCCCTTCAGTAAAAGCCCGGCCCACCGTACCGGGGCCGCCGCGTAAGCCCTGAAGACGGGCAGCATGTCCCGGCGAACGGCCGCGTCAGGTTCTGAGCCATTACTATCCATTGATAGCGTCCGCTCCGTAACCACCCGCCGCGACAGGTGGAAAAAGAACATGCCCAGCTCAATGCTGTAGACCCGATGGTGTCCGTCCAGCTGCCGCATAACCGCGTTAGCGAAGGCAGCTCCCTGGCTTACTCCGATTAATATCACCTTGAGGTCATCAAGATGTCGCGTGACCAACTCCAGTTCGGCCGCCATTATCTTCGCCTTAGCGGCAAAAAAGCGAAGCTGGTCTCTTATATCCCGTAACCATTCCCCCCAGCCCATGCCGCTGCGTAAGTACTGAATCATCAGCTGGTCATAGCCCAGCCTCTCTATCGCGGCACTGACACCGTTGACCAGGCTCCGCTCCCAGTCCAGACACTGCTCGAAGGTCCGGTTTCCCCAGCCGCCGGGATTATGGATGAGCAGGAAATCCTTGCCCTGTGCCCGAGCGCAGGTATCAATAACGCGACCGGTGAAGGCCGCCACCTTCCCCTCACGGTTACCGAAGAACCGGCGCGCCACCTCCTGGGCCTCGTCTTGCAAGCCAGCATAACCGGCGGTCAAGGCTGACGGCTCAGCGGCATTTTCCACCGGCGCTAATCCCACATCGTGACGAACTTTACTCTCCCGCTGCTTCAATGGTGATACTCCTCACGTTTTCTGCTCCCGGTCTGCCCCTCTGTTTGAGAAAGGTGGTCCCATTTTTTTGCCAGACCCGCAGATGATGGCCCGGCATGAGCCAGCCGGCGATGGAATGCCGGGACGGAAAAGCAATATATACCGCTTCCGCCACCCGGTCAAGTTCGGCTAAAGCCTTTTCAGCATCGGCCACGGTGGGCAGATGTTCCAGCAGATGGCTGGCGAAGACGGCGCCAAAACTTTTATGCCGGAACGGGATATCGGTAACGGTGGCAATTACACCACAGGGGTGACCCTGAATGGGACGGTGATTAATGTCGAGACAAACGTCACCGCGGCCATGGGCCGGCATATTAAACCAGCGCCGGGCTGATTTGTTACCCCAGGGCCCACCGGCTACCAGCATTGGCTTATTCTTCTCCGAAGCGTAGGCAGAGGCAGCTTTAAACTTCCGGTTTTTATCGCCGACTTCACCCAGCCAGACGACCAGCTGCCAGCCGCCGACACTCAGGAATATCGCCGCGACCAGGTAAATTGGTAGATATGCCATAGTGATATGATCCCCTTATAGACCCAGCAGGTTAAACACGGAACTCAGCCCGTAATAGCCCAAAAAGGCGATGAAAAGGCTTTTTACGGCGTTGCCGAGCAAGGAAAACAGAAAGAATTTCCATACTGGATAGCGCAATACCGCGATGGCCATCGTCATCGGCAGGTGAAAGGGATTGAATACCGCCGACATGACAAAAACCGTCCAAGAACCGTGCCGCTTCGCCCATTCCATGACCCTGGAGCCGTTACCATTAGCGATCCGGCTGCTAAGCCGCTGGGAAAGATGACTGCCCCCATAGGCAATGATAAAGGTGAGGAATTGCCCCAGACTGGCGCCAAGCGCCGAGACCATACCGACCCAGACCGGGGCCAGTAGCCCCCATTGCCGCGCCAGCACGCTGGGCAGGGTGAACACCACGATTATATAGGGAACCGGCACCGCCGTTATGCTGAGAACACTACCCGCCAGGAAGGCGATGACAAACACACCGAGGAGACTGTAACGGGCTATATGGGCAACACTCATTAAGGTGTCTTTGTAATATATGGCGGCCACACCAAGGGCGACCGTCAGCAATATCGCCACCGCACTGAGCCAGACCTCTCTTCTCGGCCAGCGTCTTGGCTTCCCCGCGCCCCGGCCGACCACCTTCGCCCCGGTTAAAGCCTCTGCCGTGTTTGGCAATTCTTCGTCTAATGACATCATACTCACACTAAACAGCACACTGGCAGCCATAACCAGTAATGGAATGCCACTGCCACCAGCGCATCTTTTTGATCAAACCAGCCTGCCGTCAACACCCCCTACCTCGAAACCTTGGCAAACTTCATGAACTTGCCATCCCGGTCGGTTAGCGAGAACAGACCCTGAGTATAGTCCAGAACCGCCTTCTTCATGCCATCGTAAATCGCCAGACAGCCGTCTTCCCTTAAAACACGGTATATATCCTCAAGGGCCAGCCGCTTTTCCTCAACCTCATGGAAAACATCACACATCCAGACGACATCGATACTTTCATCAGGCAGGTTCACCTTGGTATCGGCCAGTATCGTGTGGACATTGGTCAGACCTTTTTCTCTCGACTTTTTCTCCACGATTTGCAGTTGCCGGGGGAAGCAATCAAGAGCGTGAAGCTGCCCCCGCTTACCTACTATCCTGGCCGCCGGAATAGTAAAGCAGCCGGTACCGCATCCATAGTCCAGAAAGGCTTGTCCCTCTTTAACCACATCGTACTTCCGCCATTTCCGCCTGATGCTGCGCCCTGAATACATACTCCGCCACAGCGACCACCAATAAACCCAGAGCGCGTAGTGCCACCGGTACAGCGGGCCCAGCTTCTCCTTAACAATAAGCTCG
>DUEU01000021.1 GCA_011191985.1 Dehalococcoidia bacterium | reverse complement strand
CTGCACCCCAAGCTCTACCCTGGTGGTGCCAAACTCAAGCATCCGGTCTATCTCCTCCTGGCGGCACCAGTCGGGCCGGGTCTCGATACAAAGCCCCGTGCAGCGGTGGGTCGCCGTCTCGTTAAGCCGCTTCGCCTCTTCCAGAGTAGCCGACTCCCGGCCGTTCAGGGCATCATAACACTGCTTGATGAAATCGTACTGGTAGTCCAACGGGGAGGCCAGAAAGGTACCGCCCATCACAATCAGTTCGACCTTATCAGTGGCGTGGCCCATTTCGGCTAGGATTCTCAGCCTGAGTTCGACCTGCTTTACGGGGTCGAAATCGCACTTTATGGCCCGGAGCACCGCCGGCGACTCCGGGGTATAGCTCTGCGGCGTGGCCGCATATGTCGGGCAATAGACGCACTGCCCGGGGCACTTCACCGGTCGGGTCATCACCGCCACCGGGGTAACGCCGGATATCGTCCTTGCAAATTTCCTCATGATATGTCATAAACAGTTTAGCAGATTTTAAACTACAAGCATAAACTAAAGAGAGGGGTTCAAGAGGGGCTTCGCCCCTCTAAATAAAATATTTCCCCTTCCCCCTGAGGGGAAGGGGATAAAGGGGATGGGGTGACCAAAGATATTTTCGACCAGATAGCCCCCGGCTGGTATAACTATCGGCACTGGTCAATATTTCGCACCGAACTGGAGGCGCTGGCCCAGCGGTGGCAGCAAGGCAAGCTGCTGAACGTCGGCTGCGCCCACGGGCCCGATTTCCTGCCCTTCAGCAAGACGTTTGAGCTTTATGGGGTGGACTTCTCCACCGAAATGCTGAGGCTAGCCCGGAAATACGCCGGCAAGTTTCGTTTCGTGGCCAACCTGTCCCTGGCCGACGCCGGCCACCTGCCTTTCGCCGACGAGACCTTCGACCAGGCCATCGCTGTAGCTACCTACCACCACATCAAGAGCCAGGAGGACAGGCTGAAGGCCCTCCAGGAGCTGAAACGGGTGCTGAAGCCGGGTGGCGAGGCTTTTATTACCGTCTGGAACCGCGGGCAGCCCCGCTTCTGGCCCAGTGGTCGGGAAGTTGCCGTTCCCTGGCGGCAGAGAGGCAAGACCCTGTATCGCTATTATTACCTTTTCACCTATCGTGAGCTGGAGAGGCTGGCCAGCCAAGCCGGCTGGCAGATATTACAGTCCGCCCCGGAAAGCGCCTATCGCTTCCGAATAAAGTCTTTTTCCCGGAATATCTGCCTGCTGGTGAGAAAAGGTGATTAAGGCTCGTTTATTCCATCTTCTTTTGCAGCACCATGACAACTATGGAACCAAGTCCATAGGCAAGGGCAACAGCAAAACTGGCCGCATACAACATTGGTGCTGGCTCACTACCTAATAGGTCTCCACTGGTGATACCTACTACCAAGGTAATGAGCCCCATTAACCAGCCAATAATAAAGAAGGTCCAGGCATTTATCGACGCTAGAGCTTTGAAAATAGGTGGTATTTTCTACCTCCTTCGCGTTTTTGCCCGACTACCCTTTTTCAACAAGATAACACCGGCTCTCAAGTATTTACTTCCCCGGTAAGTCCTTCAAGAGAGTTCATTCCGTACCGGCACTATCTACTGATGGGATTTGCCTAATGAAACAGCACTAACGTCTCTTCCAGACGGCTATGCTCTATTCCAGCCCCTTCCTCAATCTCATGGCCACCACTGCCAGAGCCAGGCTGGTAACGGCCACTGCCCAAGCAGCCAGTGCTCCCATAGGAGGGCCGCCGACAAGGCGGTCGACGCCAGAGAATATCATAGCCAGACAGCCGTTGATAAAGAGAATCCAGGCAGTTATTGACGCCAGCGCTTTGAAAATAGATGGCATACTCTACCCCCTTCGTAATTTTACATAACCGCTCTTATATCATACTGCAATACTTCATGTCAAGAAGCCGGGTCTTCTAGTGACAATAAATCCGCCAGCGCATATAATGGGCCTAACAAAACGAATTGGGGTGTCTGGAGAAATCAGGTGAGTCAGGGCAGGAGGTCGAGGCAAATGCTTATCCCGACAATAATAATGGGGGTAGTGGCTGTTGTCCTTCTCTACATCGGCTATCAAAGAGGCGGCGGGGAGCACCTTATCGGCCTGAGGTCCGCCGGGAACTTACTGGTGCAGATTATACCTTTACTGGTCCTAGCCTTTATAGTCGCCGGCATGATTCAGGTTCTGGTCCCAGTCCAGTTGATATCCCGGTGGATAGGGGCAGAATCCGGCCTGCGCGGCATATTAATCGGCACCCTGATGGGCGGTATTGCCCCCGGGGGCCCCTATGTAAGCATGCCGGTTGCTGCGGGGCTCTTACGGGTAGGCGCCAGCACAGGCACCATGGTCGCCTTCCTGACATCATGGTCATTATGGGCGGTCACCCGCTTGCCCCTGGAAATCGGCATAATGGGCTGGCGGTTCACACTGATCCGCCTTGCCTGTACCTTTTTCTTCCCGCCCGTAGCCGGCCTGCTGGCCAACCTGCTCTTTCCGCGCGTCAGCGTTGTCTGAACAAGATTAAGGAGGTACACCGCCGCTGGCTTGCTTTAGCGGGCAGCAGTAGGCTATAATAGGCGTTATTAAAAGCAGAGGTTACTAAAATGCCATCATATGCCTTTCTCAATAATGAGTTTATCCCGTTATCCGAAGCCAAGATCAATATTATGACCCATTGCCTCCACTACGGTACGGCGGTCTTCGAGGGCATACGGGGAAACTGGAACAACGAACAAAAACAGATTTATATATTCCGTCCCAGAGAGCACTTCCAGCGGCTGTACCAGGGCTGCCGGGTCATGAATATCAGTCTGCCCTACACCTTAAATGAGCTGTGTCGGATAACCGTGGAACTGGTCTCCAGGTGCGGTTTTGAAGAAGACCTCTATATCCGCCCTCTGGCCTACAAGAGCTCGGAGTCTCTGGGCGTCCGCCTCCACAACCTAGAGGATGACTTCCTGATGCTGGTCATACCTTGGGGGCCGTATCTCGACGTCGATATGGCCCGGTGCGCCGTTGCTTCGTGGCGACGGCCGGAGGACAACACAATTCCACCCCAGGTGAAGATTACCGGACTCTATGTCAATAACGCCCTGGCAAAAACAGAAGCCGTGCTTAACGGCTTCGATGAGGCAATCATGCTGGCCCCTGACGGCTATGTCTCCGAAGGGACCGGCGAGAATATATTTCTGGTCGTCGACGGCACACTGGTTACACCAACCAGCTACAGCAGTATTTTGATGGGGATTACCCGCAACACGGTGATACAGCTGGCCCGGGATGAACTGGGCATAGAGACGGTGGAGAGACCGGTGGACCGCAGCGAGCTTTACCTCGCCGATGAATGTTTCCTGACCGGCACCGCGGCCCATCTTACCCCCGTGGCCGAAATAGACCGCCGCAAGATAGGTGACGGCGAAATCGGCCGGATAACCAGCCAGCTACAGGAGATTTATTCCCGGGTGATTCGGGGCAACCACCCCAAGTACCTTGATTGGTGCCTGCCCGTTTACCGGCAGGAGGCTACTGCCTAGTCTGGCCTACGGCCAGTGATTTCAACAGGCAAATAACCCGGCAGCTCTCTTCCAGGGTCGTGGTGCCATTGTGGGCGTCCTCAAGCAGCTGACCGGTAGCGAAGCTACCATGTCCGTGGACCATGGCAATCCGGCACTGCTTCAGAGCTTGAGCAATTTCCACCGCCAGTCCCCCAGCCCTGACCTCCGTATGCCAGCCGAGAATGGGGACACGACCCATCATTTCCAGTCCCTCGGCATCGCTGGGGACAATCTCGGTCTCAGCCAGCGAGAGGGCAACCGCATGGGGAGGATGAGCGTGAACGACCGCCAGTGCCGGGGTCTGTTGATAGATAGCCCGATGAACCGCCAGCTCGGCTGAGGCCAGCGGCGTATTGCGGTCGTTCCTGCTTATCCCGGTCTCAATCAGGTCATGCTCTCCCAGGCAACCAAGGTGGCAGCTGCGCCGGGTGATAATCATCCGCTCTCCCAGCCTTATACTCATATTGCCACTATGCGAAGAGACGAGCCCCCGGACGAACAGGTCATGACCGACCGTTTGAAACTGAGATAAAATCATAGCTCCCCTTCGTTAGTACCCCACCGAGAACGCCGCCAATATATATCGCGGCCAGTAAAAACCAGTTGGTCACCTCTAAGCGGCCGGCTCGCTACGAGCATAAACCTATGACCTGTCCGATGTCAAATCCACCCGCAGCCAGTACTCCACCCGGCCGGGGCTAGCCCGTTTCTTCCGGCTCCTCCGGCAACGGGGCCGGGGCCAGGGCTTCATTCAGCTTCTTCATCAATCGCGATTTACGACGGGCAGCATTATTGGTGTGGATAACGCCCTTCTCGGCTGCCTTGTCTAAAGAAACAACCGCATCCGCCACTGCTTGCTTGGCCGTTTCAAGCTCGCCAGCGAAGATAAGCCTCTCTGCTTTGGTGATACTAGTCTTACACTGACTGCGAATGGATTTATTTCTGAGTTGCCTTCTTTCGGCTACCCGTGCCTGCTTCTGGGCCGATTCACTCCTTGGCAATAATTACCTCCTCAGGTTTTTTCCACCGGGCCCGGCGGTACCGCCGGGGCAACTTTGGCTACCTCACCCCCGATACGGGCAACATTGATCACTCCCCGGACTCCCTCAATCTTAAACAGGAGACGGCTCAGCTGCGCCAGGCCCTCTGTCTCCAGAGTAAAATATAAAGTAACGGTGCGGTCATCATGGTTCTGCATTTGAATTGAAGCAATGTTTACCTTCTCTTCCGCCACGATAGTAGTGATATCACGCATCAGCCCGACCCGGTCCCAGCCCTCGACCTGGATATTCACCGAATATCGGGAATCGGTTGGTTGCCACTCTACTGGGACCAGCCTCTCCTTCTCGCTCTCATGAATCACATTGTAACAATCTTGGCGGTGTATTGTCACTCCTCGACTGCGAGTAACGTAGCCAATAATCTTGTCGCCAGGCACGGGGTGACAGCAGCCGGCAATCTGGGTCAGTAAATCGCCGACACCGAGCACCTGAATTGCCGATGAGGATGGCTTAGCCAAGGCAACTCTGGCCGTCTCTTTGGGCGGCTCCTGCTGGGCGGCTATCTTCAAAGCAATCTGATGGGTGGTAATCTCCCCGTAACCGATAGCGGCCAGGAAGTCATCAAGGTTTTCGTATTTGAATGCCTTGGCCAGCTCCTCCCGCTCAAGATTTTTCAACCCCAGATGCTGCAGCTCCTTGTCCAGAATCGCCCGCCCGTTCTCGATATTATCAGTGCGCTCCTGCTTCTTGAACCACTGCCGTATCTTCTCCTTGGCATGAGAAGTCTTCACGTAGCCCAGATGGGGATTAAGCCAGTCCCGGCTCGGGCCCCGGGCGCGCTTGGCGGTCATAATCTCGACAACATCACCGTTGTTCAGCGGCTGGCTGAGCGACACCAAACGGCCGTTGACCTTAGCGCCGACACAGCGATTGCCCACCTCAGTATGGACCCGGTAAGCAAAGTCCAAGGGGGTCGAGCCCTTAGGTAGGTCCTTTATCTCACCCTTGGGGGTAAACACAAATACCTGGTCAATAAAGATATCGGTCTTGACTGACTCCAGGAACTCCTCGGCCCCGCTTAGTTCGCGGTGCCAGTCAACCAGCTGGCGCAGCCAAGCTATCCTCTCCTCGAAGTGCATATCGGTATCTTCCCCTTCTTTATAGCGCCAGTGGGCGGCCACCCCGTATTCGGCATAATAGCGCATCTCTCGGGTACGAATCTGTATCTCGAGAGGGGTCATGCCCCGGTACATTACGGCGGTATGCAATGACCGATATCCGTTTGGCTTGGGGCTGGCAATAAAGTCGTTAAACTCGGCAGGCAGAGGTCGCCACAGGCTGTGAATAATACCGAGGGCCGCATAGCAATCGGGGATAGTGCTGACCAGTACCCGGAGAGCCAGAAGGTCGTATATATCACCAAAATGTTTGCCTATGCTGGCGTACCTCTGCATCTTCTGATAGATACTATAGATGTGCTTGGGCCGGCCGGATATCTCCGCCCGGAGACCGGCCTTATCAAACTCGATACTTAAAACCTGTATTACCTGGTCGATAAAGGCCTCTCGTGCGGCCCGCTGAGTGTCGAGCAGGGTGGCGATCCGGCGGTAATGCTTCCGTTCCAGGTAACTGAAAGACAGGTCTTCCAGTTGCCACTTGAGTTCCCATATCCCCAGCCGGTGTGCCAACGGGGCATATATCTCGATGGTCTCCTGGGCAATGCTGCGCTGCTTTTGCGGAGATAACCAGCGCAGGGTACGCATATTATGCAGCCTGTCGGCCAGCTTGATAAAGACGACGCGGAGGTCTTCGGCCATCGCCACCAGCATCTTTCTCAGGTTCTCCGCCTGCTGCCGCCGGGCCGCCGCCTCCCCCGGCACCCGCCACGATATCTTGCCCAGCCTCGTCGCACCGTCCACCAGATGGGCAACCTCGGCGCCAAACTGGGCCTCAATATCGGCAACCGGTATGCCACAGTTTTCCGGGACATCATGCATTAAAGCCGCCGCCAGAGAAGTGGCGTCCAGCTGGAGCTCGGCCAGGGTCAGCGCCGTCTCCAGCGGGTGCACGATATAGGGCTCCCCCGACTTGCGCATCTGCCCCTCGTGCGCCTGGGCGGCATAAGCGTAGGCCTCTTCTACCAGGGCAATCTTCGGCGGCGGTAGATACT
The DNA here is from genome assembly GCA_011191985.1 of Dehalococcoidia bacterium. Taxonomy (GTDB): domain Bacteria; phylum Chloroflexota; class Dehalococcoidia; order Dehalococcoidales; family W111; genus W111. The sequence goes on along the minus strand of DUEU01000021.1, from coordinate 3,921 downwards.
CGCCAACTTTTTCTATCAGCCTTTCGGGGCCCATATCCAGTACCAACCTCCAGGACCGCACCTTCAGTATAGCGCAACCGTTTCGCGGGTGCAAAATGCCACCGCCGCCAAACTCCCCCCGCGTAGCAATTTATCAGGCTACCTCCGGCCCCGCGTCAGCAGGTTACCGGCCGCCCGCAAAGGGGCGTTGATGGCCAGATATTTGAGGAGCTTGCTCGCCAAGGCACCGTGCCAGTCAAAGGGAAGCACCTCCAGGTCGGATATGAATCGGGGCAGTTCGGCACCACGGGCAAATTGGAAAAGCCGCTCAATGTTGCCATTGCCCAGCCGCTGGTAGAGACGGCAGAGGCGGTTGCCTACTTTTATCTCCCGGCCCAGCCGGGCACGCCACTGCCGGTCATACCAGGAGAGCCGGGCCGCCGATAAATCGCTGGCATTAACGGCCGCCTCCAGGCAGTCAGCGGCGATGTCGGCGCAGAGAAGGCCGTAGTAGATGCCGCCGCCGGTAGTCGGCTTGACCTGGCCGGCGGCTTCACCGAGCACCAGGACACGGTCAGCACAGGTGAGGGGTAGAGAGCCGCGAGGGATCGCCGCATATTCCCGCTCCACCTCGGTGGAGACAATCTTGCCCTGCGCCTGCAAACGGGACAGCAGGTTTTCCAGGTGTTGCTCCGGTCGGTAACGGGTAAGCAGCCCCGCCAACCCGCTGCTATCGTTATGCGGCACCAGCCAGGCAAAGCCGCCGGGAGCCAGGCTGCGGTCAAAATAGACTTCCACCTCATCAACCCCACTTATGACCACCCTGGCCTGGGCACCGGTGACGACATCCTTTATCGCCCCCATGCCCAGTCTCCGCGGCAGGGGCGAGCCGAAGCCATTAGCCAGGACCACCGCCCGGGCGTCGAAGATAACCTCTTCCCCCGGGCAACTCGCCCTGACCCGAACACCATCAGCCCCAGGCTCGACCACCGTCACCTCGGTAGTGAAGGCGTACTCGGCCCCGGCCGCCCGGGCCTGGCCGGCCAGCGCCCGGTCAAGGGCCGGCCGGTCAAGGATACAGGCTACCAGGCTATCATGCGAAAACCGCAGGTACTTACCCGATGGCCCCACGAACTTCGCGGAACTGGCGCGCCGCAAGATAATACCATCATCAATACCGAAGTCATCGACACACTGCTGGCTGACGATGCCCGTACAGCAAATGTCCTCGCCGGCCGCCTCCTTTCGGTCAAGGACAAGCACCGCGTAGCCAAGGCGGGCTAGCCGGAAAGCGAGCCGGCTGCCGCTCGGCCCGGCACCGATTATAATGACGTCTCTCTCAGGGTTTGCCAACCGACCCACCTAATATCATTTTACGCCGGCGTAGCGTTCCCACTCACTGTAAACGCAGCCACAATACTGCTGGCGGTACAGATTCATGGGCTTGGTCTGGTGGCGGCTGTCAGAGTAGCGCTTCCTTAGGTCGGCATAGAGAAACTCGACGCCTTTCTCACGGGCAAGCTCGGCACCAATCTCTCCGATGAGCTCGTGCTTCTGATGGGGGCTGATCAGAAGGGTGGTGGTGAAGGCGCTCACCCCGCCGGCATAGGCCGCCTCGGCGGTCTTCTCCAGACGAAGCCGGAAGCAGTGCCGGCAGCGCTCGTCCTCGTGGCCGACCACCCGGCGAAAGTACTCTATCATATCATAGCCGACGGCCACCTGAAGGGGTAAGTCCGCCTCCCTAGCAAAAGATTGCATCGCCTCAAGGCGGCTCTGGTGCTCAAGGTAGGGATGGATATTGGGGTTGTACCACAGGGCGCTGACCTCATACCCCTGCTCACGCCAGTGCCCGACAGTATAGGCGGCACAGTGGGCGCAGCAGCAATGGACCAGAACCGATTTGCTTGTCACGGGCATTATTCAAAGCAGCGGTGGCTGCGGTGATTTCTTATAGTCCAGACCTAGGTGCTCGTAAGCCAGTGGCGTGGCCAACCGCCCCCTCGGCGTTCGCTCCAGAAAACCAAGCTGCAGGAGGTAAGGTTCGTAGACATCCATCACGGTATCGGCTTCCTCACTGATGGCAGCAGCAATGGTCTCCAGCCCCACCGGGCCGCCGTTAAACTTGTCGATAATGGCGCGAAGCACCTTGTGGTCTACCTCATCCAGCCCGATACGGTCAACTTCCAGCCGGGATAGTGCCTCAACCGCCACCGGTTCGGTGATAACGCCGTCGGCCATTACCTGAGCGTAGTCCCTGACCCTTTTCAACAGGCGGTTAGCCACGCGCGGCGTGCCCCGGGCGCGTCGGGCTATCTCGGTCAGCCCGCCGTCCTCAGCCGGGACTTCAAGGATGCGGACGGAACGCTTGAGAATCGTCTCCAGCGAAGCCCGGTCATAGAAATCGAGGCGATAGACGGCGCCAAAGCGGTCGCGTAGCGGCGGACTGAGCAGGGCAAAGCGGGTGGTCGCCCCAATCAGGGTGAACTGGGGCAGGTTGAGGCGCAGGCTCCGGGCACCGGGCCCTTTCCCGATGATAATGTCCAGGGCAAAGTCTTCCATGGCCGGGTACAGCACCTCTTCCACGGCGCGGTTCAGGCGGTGGATTTCGTCGATAAAGAGCACATCGTGGCTGTGGAGGTTGGTCAGAACCGCCGCCAGGTCTCCGGTGCGCTCCACGGCCGGACCTGAGGTAACCCTGATATTGACCCCCATCTCAGCGGCGATGATGTGGGCCAGCGTCGTCTTGCCCAGGCCTGGCGGGCCATAGAGCAACACATGATCCAGCGCTTCTTCCCGCCCCTTAGCCGCCGCGATAGCGATGCTCAGATTGTCCTTTATACCAGCCTGACCGGTGAAGTCATCAAGCCGCCGCGGGCGCAGGCTGCTATCAAGAGGCGTATCCTCAGCGCTCGGTTTCCCCGATACGACCCGTCCCATTTCACTCTTCAATTCCCCACCATTATAACACACATCTATACTGGCACCAGAGAGCAAAAAAGGGCCGCTCCAGCCAGAAGCGGCCCAGACCACCAGATTACGACTTCAGCCAGATTTAAATGGCCAGCTCTGTTTCCTCGTCCTCTTCTTCCAGCATTTCGGATTCTACCGGCAGCAGTGGTACGGCCAGCTTAGGGGCCGGAATCAGCTTGCCAATAATCACGTTTTCCTTCAGGCCGACCAGCCTGTCGGTGTCACCCTTCAGCGCCGCCTCGGTAAGTACCCGGGTAGTCTCCTGGAAAGAGGCCGCCGCGAGCCAGCTATCGGTATTCAGCGAGGCCCTGGTTATGCCCAGAAGCACCGTATGGGCAGTAGCCGGCTCCCCACCCTCGGCCAGCACCTTGGCATTCATTTCTTCATAGCGGAACCGGTCTACCAGCTCCCCGGGCACCGTGTCAGTATCGCCCGCGGAATCAATGCGAACCTTGGTCAACATCTGGCGGGCGATAACCTCAATATGCTTGTCGTTGATATTGACCCCCTGCGAGCGATAGACCTTCTGCACTTCATCCACCAAGTACCGCTGCACCGCATCCTTGCCCAGAATGCGCAGGATATCCTGCGGGTTAACCGAACCCTCGGTAAGCTGCTGCCCGGCGGCTACCATGTCCGCATCCTGAATAAATATCCGGGCGGCGGCCGGAACCTGGTACTCACGCTCTTCACTCTCCTCGTATTTAATAAAGAGCCGCCCGTCCTCAATAGACACCTCACCGGCGACACGAGCCACAATGGGCTGCACTTCAGTGGTCAGTTCCGTTGACGGTTCAGCATCGAGAGCGGCCGAGGCCAGCACCGTATTGATATCCACCCACTGTCCGTGCTCAACCGTGAGCTGCCAGCCGGCCGGCAGTAAATACTCATCACGGAATACCTCGGTATTGCTCAACTTGATCCTTCTGCCCGCCTCATCCTGAATCACCTCAGCCACCCCGTCTATTTCCG
>DUEU01000020.1 GCA_011191985.1 Dehalococcoidia bacterium | reverse complement strand
TTATTGACGAGGATATCTACCTTACCATACTGCTGCATAACCTTCTCCGCTATCTTTTTGGTAGCATTTTCGTCTGAGATATCGGCCTCCATGATGGCTACTTCCCCGCCTTTAGTCCTTATCTCTCTAGCGACACCCTCAGCTCTTTCCAGACTGATATCAGGTAATAGTAACCTCGCGCCTTCCTCGGCGAACCTCAGTGCGTATGCCCGCCCCAGACCACGGCCCGCTCCAGTTATGATGGCCACTTTGTCCTCTAATACTGGTGACATATCTTCCTCCTTTCATTTCTTACGATTAAGACCGAGAAGAGAATTCTTAACATCCGGCAGGGTTTCAATGTTCAATTGTAGGCGTGATTCCCCTGGAATTCGTTTTGCCTACCACTGGACGAACACAGGCATCACTGTTCCGTTCTTATCCTTCGACTTCGCTCAGGGCAAGTCCTAGGAGGCAAAAGATCCTGGGTCAAGCATCTTTTGAGAAGCGGTCAGTAACTGCTGCCCTTGAGATAGGCTCACTTCATGGAATCGGATTTTGTCACCTGGCTTCATCTGCCCCAGCTTGGAGATGTCAGGCGTGATTACGGTAGCTATTTTGCTGTATCCACCAGTCACTTGTCTGTCAACCATCAGTATAATCGGTTTGCAGTTTCCCGGTACCTGAACAGCACCCAAAGGAACACCGTCACTCACAGTATCTGCCTTACCTTTATGCCTTATCTCTGGACCTTCCATTCTATATCCCATTCTGTCCGATTCAGGTGTAATAGTATACTCACTATCAAAAAACGTGGCGATGCTCTGTTCAGGGAAGTGATCGGCCTGCGGGCCAAGTATTACCCTGATGTCCGCAAAACCTTTGTGTGCCGGGATCAGTTCCCTGGGAACCGTTCGGCCGATTAGGTGTTCCAGCTTTTCACTACTAACTGGAACGCTTTTTAACACATCATCAGTTCTGAGGGCACGGCCCTCCAGCCCGCCAAATGCGGAGCGTAAATAGGTTGATCTGCTGTCTAATACCATGGGGACATCTATGCCACCAGCTACTGAAAGATAAGCACGGCAACCGGTACGCATGCCGCGCCAGGAGAGTATATCTCCTTTTCGTACTTGCACGACTTCCCACATGGGGAGGGGATGATTGTTGAGTAAAGGGGCCAGGTCGCCGCCAGTAATGGTTATCAAGGTATCACTCAAAAACCTCAGGTTTGGTCCAGAAAAGGTACATTCCAAGCCGGCAGCACGTTCATCATTGTCTAACAAACGGTTAGCTATCCGCAGTGCCAACCCATCCATAGCGCCAGAGGGTGGGACGCCATATTGCTGATAGCCGAATCTTCCCAGATCTTGTATAGTAGTAAGCGGTCCAGGCCAAAGCACCTCAAATACTTCCATGATTTGACTCCATAACCTCAGGATTGCGAGGTGACTTTCATCTTGAATGTGCCTTCTTTCACCTTCAGAGCAATGTGCTCATATTGCTCCGGGCTAATCGAAACAAAGCGCACCCTATCCCCTGCTTGGAGTAATGATGGTGGCTGCCAGGATGGCTCAAACAATCTGAGTGCGGTGCGGCCGATACATCTCCAGCCACCAGGGCTGTCAAGTGGATAAATGCCACACTGTTCGCCAGCGATGCCCACGGAGCCAGCAGGCACACTAATTCGTGGCCTATCCAGCCGTGGAGTAGCGAGCCTCTCTGGTATCTCACCAAGGTAGGCAAACCCGGGTAAGAATCCGATCATGTAGACCAAGTAGTCTCTGCTGGTAAAGAGCTCTATCACTTCTTGCACTGAACCGAGTCTGCTATATTGGGCAACGAACTCTATATCTGACTCATATGGCTCGCCATAACCAAGAGCAACGGGAATCTCTACCTCGCGGGGTGAAGGCAAAGGTGAGAAATCCAGCCTATTCTCCAGAGCCTTCAACTTGTCCTGCAAAGCCGCGAAACTAATGATAGCTGGGTCGTAGTTTACCAAGATAGAACGGTAGGTAGGTATCAATTCTCTGACGCCGTCAAATTTCGCCTGTTTCATAGCCGAAACCACATTATGCACCTTCTGGTTAAGTGTCATATCGACCTCGTCGCCAAATTCCACTACCATGTTTTGGTCACCAGCTATCAAATATCGCGTCTCAGGATAGACCATGGTACGTCTTCGCCCTCCTTCTCAACAAGAAGATAGCGCCTCACTAAGTATGTCGGTAGCAGACATATGTCCCGGTGCATGTGAGATCAGCGGAGGCATTTTAGCCCTTTCTGCTAGAGCTTGCGGGGTAACACCACGGGTGATTCAAGGGTCAGCGTCATTTCTCTACCACGTCTTCTAAAGGTGCTATGCTAATGCCTCTGTCTTGTAGCGCACCTCGCAGATGAACAGCCAGCTCCAAAGCACCAGGGGTGTCACCATGGAGGCAAATTGTATCTGCGTTGATGGTAATGTCTTCACCGGTGATGGCTCTTACCTGCCCTTCTTCTATCATGCGAATCACCCGTTCAGCTACTATCTTCTTGTCTTTTATTACTGCACCTGGCTGGCTACGTGGTACCAAGCGTCCATCAGCGGAATAAGCACGGTCGGCAAAAGCCTCCCCAGCTACTCTTAGCCCTTGCTCTTTGGCTATATTGACCCATGCTGAGCCAGCGAGAGCAACCAGAATCAACCCTTCGTCTAAACTCCTAACTGCCTCTGCGATGGCCTGAGCTAGTTTGGGGTTCTCGACTGCCGTGTTGTATAAAGCGCCGTGTGGTTTAATGTGTTGCAGTTCCAGGCCTTCAACTCGGGCAAAAGCCTGCAAGGCACCGATTTGATAAATAAGGTAACTTTTCACGTCCGTAGGTGCAACTGCCATATCCCTCCTGCCAAAGCCCAGCAAGTCCGGATAGCCAGGGTGTGCCCCCACCTTTACCTCGTATGTCTTAGCCAGCTTCATAGTCTGCTGCATCACCATCGGGTCACCGGCGTGAAAACCACAGGCGATGTTCGCTGAACTCACATGCTTGATTAATTCCTCATCAAAGCCTAACTTATAGGCGCCGAAGCTTTCACCCACATCGCAATTCAAATCAATCTCCGCCATCGTATAATCCTCCCTCCCGGTATTTAGCCAACATCGGGCGATTTTGCTACCAGAGGATCCTCAGACAAGAGCCTACGCCTTCAGTATTTCCTTGTGTCGCAGCGCACGCTCGAGTGAGGGCTGCATCTTCATATCCTGGAACTCTTTGATGGCCAAGTCCAGGTGCTCCAAGGCTTCCTTCTTCTCATCCAGGTAGTGTTCCAGCAGTAGCTCGGCAAGCTGGAGGCGGGCGAGAGCCAGCTCCGGGCGGAACCTCATCTCCGCGCAGACACTGA
>DUEU01000002.1 GCA_011191985.1 Dehalococcoidia bacterium | reverse complement strand
TAATAAGCAACCGAATGGCATTCACTTTCTTCCTGCTGGGGCTGGTGATATTTCTCTTTATTATCATACCGCTGGCCAAAATGATATTTTCTTCCGTCTCTGAGGCCGAGATACTCTGGCAGACTATGTTAGACTCTGAAGTCACCGGTGCTATTGGGCTGACACTTTTTACCGCTTTATTAGCCACATTCGTCGGATTCGTCCTGGGTGTGCCATTGGCCTACCTGCTAGCCAGACATAACTTTCCCGGGAAAAAGCTTGTTGAGGGATTAATAGATGTCCCCATCGTGGTACCACATACGGCAGCCGGGATTGCCCTTCTCTTTGTCTTTGGGCGGCGTTTTCTTCTGGGGAATGCCTTTGAAACGATCGGCATCACATTCGTTGATTCTATGGCTGGCATCGTTATCGCCATGCTGTTTGTCAGCATTCCGTTCCTGATAGACTCAGCCAAAGAAGGTTTCAAAAAGGTAGATGTCAGACTGGAGAAGGTGGCCCGTACCCTGGGAGCCTCCCCCTGGCAAACGTTCTTCAGGATCTCATTTCCACTGGCGTGGCGCAGCATTCTGGCCGGGAACATCATGATGTGGGCGCGCGGCATAAGTGAATTCGGGGCCGTTATCATACTGGCCTACCACCCGATGATAGCTCCGGTTCTCGTCTATGAGCGGTTCGAAACATACGGTCTTGATTATGCTCGTCCCATAGCCGTGTTGCTCATTCTGGTGAGCGTGCTGGTCTTTATCGTGTTGAGGACACTCGCCTATAGAGGGGATAAGTCATGATTGAGGTTAAGGACCTGTGTGTAGACCTTGGCGAGTTCGTACTCGAGGATATCACTCTTAACATCGAAGAGGGCGAGTATTTCGTCATTCTCGGCCCCACCGGGGCGGGAAAGACCGTGTTACTTGAGTCCATCGCTGGCCTCTATCCCGTCAAGAGCGGCAAAATATGGCTCAGGGGAAAGGAGGTGACCAGCGTTGAGCCAGAGAAACGAAAGATAAGCATAGTGTATCAGGACCATGTTCTATTTCCCCACCTTTCGGTAAAAGACAACATTGTTTTCGGCTTGAGAATGAATAGAGCCACCATGGACGAACAAAAAAATAGACTGAACTGGATGGCAGAACTACTGGGGATATCACATCTTCTCCACCGGCAACCGGATACACTGAGCGGTGGAGAAAGACAGAAAGTAGCCCTGGGGAGAGCCATCATTACTCTGCCAGAGTTGCTTCTTGTGGACGAGCCGCTTAGCGCCCTGGACCCCGAAACACGCGAGAGCGTACAGCAGGAGCTTCGCCAGCTTCATAGAGCGCTAGGAATTACCATACTCCATGTTACTCACGATTTCGAGGAGGCTATAGCACTGGGCAACCGAATAGCTGTCATCGGTGAAGGTCGCCTGATGCAAGTAGGAACCCCTGAAGAGATATTCCGCCACCCGAATTCAGAATTTGTCGCCCGCTTTGCCATGACCAGAAATATCTTCCTCGGGAAAGCAGAAAGGAATCCAAGCGGTGATACCATGTTTAAAGTTGATGGCACCGACTTCATTATCGCCGCCGATACGGATGGTCTACACCACGCCTCTATACGCCCTGAGGACATACTTATCTCCAGTGAACCTATACATTCCAGTGCCCGGAACTGCTTTCCCGGAACAATCACGACTGTCACAGATAAGGGCTCAACGCTATATATCACAGTGAACATACCACCCGAGCTCTCCTGCCTAGTTACACGACATTCTTTTGAAGAAATGGAACTTCACGAGGGCAAGAAAGTGTTCCTGACCTTTAAGGCGTCATCTATTCACCTTTTTGATTGATTGAACAAGATAGGAGGAGGTTGTATGCAATGAAAAAGAAAACTTCAGCAATGCTTAAAATTACTTCCCTATTCCTTGGCTTGTTACTCTTAGTCTCCCTGGTTGCTGCCTGCGGACAACCTGGAACAAGAACTGGACTGTCCGGAAAGCTTCAGATATTTCACGCCGGCAGTTTGACCATGCCGTTCGCCCAGGTCAGTGACGCATTTAACGAACTTCATCCCGATGTGGAGATACTGGCTGAAGGTGCCGGCAGTGCCACCACTATCCGAAAAGTAACTGAGCTGCATAAAGAATGCGGTGTTATTGGCTCAGCTGACTATACCCTTATCCCCGAACTGATGTTTCCAGATTATGCTGACTGGTACTTAATCTTCGCTTCTAACCAGATGTGTATTGTCTATACCGAAAAATCGCAATTCGCTGACGAGATAAATAGCGATAACTGGTATGAAATCCTGCAGAGAGACGGGATAACTTATGGCCGCAGTGATCCGGACCAAGACCCTTGCGGCTATCGGACGCTGTTGGTCTGGCAACTGGCTGAAAAACACTACAGTGTTCCCGGCCTATATGATAGCCTCTATAACGGGCCTGGCGACCTTATGAGACCCAAAGAGACGGACCTCCTGGCGCTTCTTGAATCCGGAGACCTTGACTATGCATTTGAGTACACCTCTCTAGCGGCCCAGCATAATCTAAAAAGTGTAAAGCTACCGACTGAAATCAACCTTTCCGATGAGAACTTCAAAGACTTTTATGGTCAGGCAGAGGTAGAAATAGCGGGCAAGGAACCTGGGGAGAAGATAATTGTAAAGGGCAAGCCTATCGTCTACGGGGTCACCATACCCAGTAATTTCGAGCGTATGGAACTTGCTCTTGCGTGGGTGGACTTTTTGCTGGGGCCTGATGGAGTGAGTATTATGGAAGCTAACGGGCAACCAGCAGTCATACCGGCAATAACTAATGATGAAAGCAAGCTGCCGGAGCCTCTCAGGAAATACGTGAAGTAAATAATCGAAGTAAATCGACTAGATAATCAATTAGGGGAAGTCAGCTAGATCAAACCCGCTGTTGTCAACTGAGCCGGGCAACTAATTCGCCACCCGGCTCAGTTGACGTCGATTTGGCATAGTTCTATCCTTATCTTAGGCGCAAACAAGGAGGGTGGAGATGCTAAGTGCTCGCAATCAGTTCAAAGGTACTATTAAGTCCGTCAAGTTGGGACAGATAATGGCAGAGGTGGTGATTGAAGTTGCCGGTCTTGAGTTTGTGTCGCTAATAAGCAGAGGATCAGCAGAAAGAATGAATCTCAAAGATGGGGACGAAGCGGCTGCTGTAATTAAGGCTACCGAAGTTATGGTTGACAAGTAGCATAGTGCCTTGTCCATTACCTATAAGCACTAGGTAGGCCTCACGAGTTAAGCGCCTACTACGTGTTTTCATGAGCATCATCAAATAATTATCACTAATTTAACGAAATCGCAGATTGTTAGCTCAGGTAACAAAAAAGAAGTATGTTGTGACCTTTGAAGAAGTAACCTGTCTTCCCTAAAATAGTCCTTTTGCATACTTACAGTTGAACACACAACCAGCTCTTTAGCACTTTCGATAAATGTTGGTCATACCCGAATACTGAATGGGAATTCAATTCGGATGATTGTGCCCAAGTCTTTAAGAATTTAGGTCACATCAGCCAAGCAACTGGATAATCTGCTCTACGTCGTCGACCTCATCCAGCATGCTGACCAGTTGAATTACCCTATCCACCTGTTGCCCGGGCATACGCTTTTTACCATGCGCGGCGCAGTCCCGGAACTTGTCGGCCAACTCATCCATGGCCATCGGGTTTTGCGGGCTGCCCCTGGGGTAATCCACTCTTTTTGAATAGGCGCCGCATCTAGTCTTTATCTCGACTATGGCTGGCTCCATAGCATGCCGGCTGAGTTCAGGTACTAGCCGCGGGCTCACCTTATCCGCCATTTTAAGAACCTCGGGATCCTTAATGGCCTCCAAGGTAAAATCGCTTATGCTAACCTTCCTTTTAACCACAGCCGTGGCCACCGTATAAGGGATATTGTATTGGGCGTCGGGGATTCTCTGGGGCCGCCGCTTTCTCTCTAGTGGGTGGGACTGAAGCTGTGTCATTTCTCCTGAAGAGACAGTGACTTCTTCGACGTCTTCCGGCTTGATGTCATTCTCCCGTACCAGCGCCAGTGCAGCGTCAATAGAAGCATGGTCACCACGGCAGGTAGGATACGGCTTGAAGCTTATATTGGCTACTTCAAACACCTTGCCCAGTTCAGATGTCAGGGCCTGGGGGTCGTAATGACCGCGGTGATAGACGTTGTATATTCCGTAATCGCCCTCTATGCTGTTCTGGGCTCCGGTAATCCCCCTCTCGGCGAGGAGTGCCGAGATAACCCCCGCCCGGGAGGCAAATCCAGGCTGTATTCTCTTGGTTAAGACAGCGTCATCGATAGCCTGGAAATTGCCGGCTGTCTGGCTATAGGCAATACCGAAAGCGTTTACCATTTTGGCTTCATCAAGCCCCAGTATCCTGCCGGCAGCAGCGGTCGCTCCGAAAAATCCGTAGATGGGAGTATAGACCCAGCCACTTTCCTTTAGCGTCAGCTTGCTGGCTAGACCCATACGGCACACGATGTCGATTCCCAGGGCAACAGCGGTGATGAATTCCTTACCGCTTACCCCGCCCCGGCGCTGGGCAATGGCAAACGCCGCTGGGACTACCGTAACCGCGGCGTGAAGTCCAGCCCTATCGTGAGTATCGTCATAATCCAGGGCATGTCCCATCGTGGCATTTATAAAAGCGGCGCTGGGTGATGGCACCATGCAACCGAAACCAATGACAGTGCTTTCCTGTTTGCCCCCCCATTCCTTGATTAACCCGGCAATCTCTTCGGCTGCCGGTGCAGCGCTGCCGGCTACGGCTGTGCCCAGCACATCCAGTATATCTTTCTTGGTCATATCTACCGCTACCGGCGGCAAGTCATTATAGGTAACATTGACTGCATTTCTGGCCAAAATGAATGCTGCATCCATACTGTTACCGCCTCTCGAATTGATTCAGTGGCATCATAATATAGCTGCTATCTAGGTAAGTCAATAAACAAGATGACGTTTTGCGATTTCTCACTTGAACAATAAAGCCGTAGTTCCTAACCACAGCTGATAGAACCCGAAACAAGCCAGAACAATGGCCGAAATCCCTATTAATATCCGGCTTACTTTCGGCCCAAATCTTCTGAGAGCCGAAAACAGCAGAATTATCCCTATAGTAGTGAAAATCATGGTGAAATAAAAACCGGCGACCAGTCCAATTCCATTTCCCGCATCCTCTCTCCAACCTTTCAATAGAAGGGGGCCCATAACCAGACTCCAGGAAAGATAAGGGTTAGGATTAAGCAGATTAATAGTAACCGCTTTAAAGAAATTCCGGCGCGAAGCCTGCAACAAATCCGTTTGGTTTAAGGTGTAATTCTTGAAGGATTTGAGTGCCCCCCAGGCTAGAAAGAGAACGAAGAAACCACCGGCAAAATGTAAAATATTTTCCACCCATATAGGAACACTATTCAATATCAAGAGTACCAGAATGACTATCGGTACATCACTTACTAGTGGAGCACAGGCAGAGGGCAGAGTATAACGCCAGCCATTACTCAAGGTTCGGGAAATAATAAATGTCTGTAAAGGCCCAGGCTGTACAGCTGCAGCGAAGCCATAAGTAATTCCCAAAATTAGGAAAATTGCCAATCTGCTTTATAACCTTCTAGAATAATTGACGATATTTATAAGAGGACAACGAAATACCCTAGGATGGGGTGATCTTCCTAAAGGTATAATAACACGTCTGACACAAGGACAGCTTGTTGCCCACCTGACTGTGGATTAGGGGGCCTATCAAATTTGATATATTTTACTAGTTTCTAAATAGGCGAGCCAAATGCTTGATGTCTTGCTTCATATGCAAAATAGAGAATATGCTTACTTCAAAGGCGTATCAAATTATTTGGACAGGTCAAATGGATGACGCCTGGATTGATCGATCAACTTTTTAAAAACTTTCAGAAGGTACGGACTTAGATTTCAAATCTACGCATGTTCAGATTGATGACGATTATCAAAAATCAATTTAGTACAGCACTTTATTAATTTTTAGATATGAGGGCTAAAAGGAGTAATTCCTTGTCCACGATACATCATAAATGTATAATGTGCCTGAGAAAAAAGATTTGGTAATGATAAATGTAAATAGCGCTTAAAGAAGAGAGGCAAAGAAACTATGGTAAAGCTATGGGGGGAAAAGGAAATAAAGGAAGCCAAAGTCGACAAGCAGTTACGAGATAAAGTGCGGGCTGATATAGAGGAAAAGGTTGAAATTGGTAAACCACGTTTTTATTCTAACAACGAACAAGAGTTCTGGTATAGAATTGAGAACCGCGTAGCTACTGCCGATGCCATTAGGAGATTCTGTGATGCCGTTGGAGATGTTAATCCGCTGTATCTAAATCAGGACTACGCACAGAACAGTATTCATGGTAGCATAATAGCCCCGCCCTTTTTTTTGTGCACCGTCTCCCAGTTTGACTGGAAAGGAGTGTGGGATATGTCGGAGTACGGTTATAAGATAGCCGGTTTTGATGCCGGGGCTGAAGTAGAATGGTTTAAGGTGATACGGGTTAATGACAAGTTTAGAGTGCATGAAATTGCTACCGAAGTTATCGACCTTACCAGAGAAGATACCGCACTTCAATTTCTAGTCTGTGCCGATAAAGTGTACACAAATCAAAGAGATGAGATTGTAGCTGTTGTAAAAACAAAAGTTATGAAGATGATTGTTGACCCGAATATTAAGAGCCAACTAGCAGAACCAAGGCTAAAGTATTTCTCCGAAGATGAAGTTGCCGAATGGTTCCGGCTTCTACAGAAAGAAGAGATACGGGGAAATAATCCGCGCTTCTGGGAAGATGTCAATGTTGGTGACCAGCTGCCATCCACACACCATATCTTCTCCCTAGTTGAAAGCGCGGCGTTTGAGGCTGTTTGTGGAAGGATAAAGAGCTGGCGTTTTGAAATGACCCGATTTGGTAGTGACTCATGGAGAAAAATGATTAACCCTGAAAGTGGCCTTCCTGACTTCGGCGGGCCACACTTAAAAGATGAAACCGCTCGACGTTATGGTTCACCTCGTGCCAATTGTCTCGCGGTACAGATGCAAGCGTGGCTTGGCCATATGATATCAAATTGGATGGGGGACGCTGGATTCCTGAAGAGGCTGATCTGCCAGGTACGAAAGCCCCTGTACCGAGAATCATTGGCCCTTTGTGAAGGAGTGGTAGCAAATAAATATACTGATGGAAAAGAGCATCTCGTTGATCTAAATGTTTCAGTAGCCGACCACTATGGTACTTTATCAATTCCAAAGGCCATGGCTACGGTAGTTTTACCATCACGGTGCCTAAGAGGTGCGGATAATTCACGTCTCGAACCTGCGACACCCTGATTAAAAGATACAAGCGTATTGCGTCAATTGACGCGCCAGGAGACAAATGAAAAATACTGAAGCGATGACCGTGAAGAAAGGTATCCCTTAATCACTTGCTGGTATGCCATCCGAAAAAGTATATTCTATATGTGCAAAGAAAACGGAATTTTGTGCCGTACGCAGCCTGGGGATATGCTTGGAATCTTCTTTATCCTAGAGAGCAGATTAGAATACGAATAGACGGAGTCAATATTCAAGTAGAGAATGTTACTCCAGATGAGATAAGATTGCGGGTAGGATAGTTATTGAGAAGGAGAAACTAGAATGAAACTCAGAATTATTCTTACATTTGTTATACTTGCTGTCTCCCTCTTGCCATTATCATGTATAACGTCACGAGATATAAATGTTGAGATTACCTGTAACCAACTCAACGAGAACCACCATATGAGGAATGAATTCCAAGTTGAGATTGGTGATAAAATCAGAGCTAAGCTGTGCTCAAATCCAACAACAGGCTTCAAATGGGAATATGAAATGAGTAATGAAAATGTGCTTAATGAAGAAGATTATGACTTCGAAGAACCCAAAGGTGATGTTGTAGGAGCAGCTGGCATAGAGGTTTGGACTTTTGAAGCGGTTAATAAGGGCACTACTGAAGTGCGTATGGCATATAGCCAGCCGTGGGAAGGTGGCGAGAAAGAGGTATGGACATATACCATGACGGTAACGGTTGAGTAGGTTATACACAGCTGCGTGTAGGACTTGGATAATCTCACAAATATATCAACATACAGGAGGTCGAAATGGCAGTTGAAAAAGTAGGTGAAAAATACAGATGCAATGTTTGTGGTAACGAGGTTGTGGTGACTGAAGTAGGTGGTGGAACGCTAGTATGCTGTGGTCAAGATATGGAAAAAATAGAGTTGAAGACTCCAGAAGTAATTAATCTTCCCGATTCAGGAGGTTAAAACAAACTATTTTTCAAATTGCCTAGATAGATATAGAAGTTGATGGATAAGCGGAATAAGGTGACATTATAGGCGTTGGTGGGCGCTTTTGTCATAGTAATAATCGTCTTCCTCATTCCAGTAGCTAGGGAATTAGTTCTAGAGGCGGCTTTCTTTCTTGGCGCAGGTATTGCTTTTCTTCTTCTAGGTGCTCTACTAATGTATTTCACATTAAAGGGAGAAATGAGAGGACTGTTAAAGAAGTTCTTACTTCTAACAGGAGCTTCTGCGGTAGGAATACCCGTTGGTGTTGTTTTACACAATCTTGTTTATGGTCTATTCATACACCTTTTTGGAGAACACTCCTGGGATAGAATCGGTATGTCAGATGAGCCTGTTTTCTTTATATTGGCAGTTGTCGTCTGCCCGATAGCTTTCCTAGTTGGTACGATTGGAAGCATAGTGCTACTGGTTAAGAGGTGAGTATTGTCGCCTATACCGGCCTTTAAAACAGGCATATGGAATGCATAGATTTTCATGGTTCCCTTTCTATTGGTAACTCTTCTCTGTATTCTCTTTATGACGAAAAAGGTGCACCTAGTGGTTCAGCGCACGTTCCATGTAAGTCTAAGACTACGCTGTTAGTTGCCTCTCCAAGATTATTTATTTACCAGCCGCTATATACCCTGTTTTCCTGCCGGTAAAATTAGGGGCGATATGGTTCTACGTTGGTCTTCCAATTACTCTAGTATAGTGAATGGTGTATCAGCGTTTTGTACCCTATTATTGTAATATCGCTACTATTCCTCCCGCTTCTCTGGTTTAACTTATTGTTATCTCATCTCAATAGATTTATAATTAACCAAACTCATGTGAGCGTAGAAATAACTAAAGAGGTTGATGTGATGCTTGATCTTGATAATGTCCCAACTGGTATCCCTGGCGCCGACAAGATTCTGGGGGAGAAAGGCATACCGAGGGGCCACAGTATCTTAGTTGCCGGAGGACCTGGCAGCGGGAAGACCACCTTCGCCATCCAGTTTCTATATAAAGGAGTTACGGAACATAGCGAGCCGGGAATCTATATATCATTAGACGAAGACCCTGAGGACGTGAAGAGGAACTTGTCGAAATTTGGGTGGGACCTTGGTAAGCTTGAACAAGATAAAAAACTCGCCTTCATCAACGTATCTCCGGTTCGGGTAACATCTTCAGAAAAGGCTGGCCTCATTCAGCTAGGAATGAAGGAGTTCAAACTAATTAAACTTTTGGAGGCAATTAGGGAAGGTATAGACAACGTTCAAGCCAAGAGAGTGGTCATTGATCCCATAACAATATTTACCCTCCAATATCCTGACGAAGTTGAGCGCATATATGCCATGAGAGACCTGATAGCTGATTTCAGAAAGATTGGCTGCACCAACTTGTTAATTTCTGAGCTAAGAGGTACGGGGCTGGAACGAGAGCATCAATTTGAGGAGTATTTGGCTCAAGGGGTTATCCTGCTGCGAACCGTCATGAAAGACGATAGGTTAATCCGAATGTTCCAGGTAGAGAAAATGCGGGGTCTGGAGGTAGACAATCAGCCACGCCCGTATAATATTACCAATAGCGGCATAGAGGTGTATCCTACCCTGACTGTCTTCAAGTAGCGAGGACTGAGATGTCACTGGCCAAGTTACAAGAACCAACAGATAAGGGCCTAATTTTGTTAACTGGGATTCCAGGAGCGGGAAAATCTACATTCTGCTATCAAACAGTCCTGAAGAGTATCGCTGCTGACTTGCCAGTTATCTTCGTAACCAGCGAGCGAAACCCTGCTGAAGTCAGAGAGCTACTAAGCGAAAGGGGTATGGGAGAGGCCGCCGATTTGAACTTCGTTGACGCTTTCACCCAGACTGTAGGGCTCCCCGGCATGCAGCGCGCTGACACCGAGGATGCCAACTGCGCCGACCTGAATACCCTCAGTATCGCTATCACCAAGCTAAAGGAGAGAACAGGGTCAAAACGCGCCGTACTGGTATTCGATTCACTTACCTCCCCTTACCTCTTAAATGGCGTGGAGGTAGTGAAGTTCATGAGACTGTTTCTATCGAAGTTCGCTTCCGAGGGAAATTCGGTATTGGCCTTGGTTGACGAGGGCTGCGGAAAAGAGGAAGACCTGGGAGCTATGATGAGCATGGCTGATGGCATCATCAGGATGGAGCTAGTAGAGAACTCAAGAACTTTGAATGTGGTAAAGCACCCGAGTGTGAGGCCGGTAAAATTCGAAGTCCCCATTGTCCCAGAGCATGCCGGGGTCTCTCAACAAGAGATGACCTTCAACAAGGATACGCTCGGCAAATGGGGGCGGGCGATGTTAAATCGGGGTGATGCAGGGCTGAGAAGCGGGCTGGGTGATTATGTGAATCTGTTCTGGGCGAATCTTGCCCACTGGAGCGGCATGCTCTGGGACCCAAAAAGATTCCCGATCACGACTTATGAACTGAACAAGGAAGACCCGCGCTCCATGTCGAGGGAAAACTGGTCAATCTGGCCATGGTATGCCAGAATCTTCATGAAGCTTTATCTACCCAGGAATTACCAAAGCGTAAAAGTCATGAAAAAGGCAGCAAAGCGGGGCGCCCCCTACATCCGTACGGCACGCTGGGAACGAAGCGGCATCATAGAATACCTTGATGATATCTCCAGCCCCAGTGAACACTACTTCAGAATATATGAGAGCTCCGACTGCTGGGGACTGGAAAACGTAGGCGCCGCCGTAGCTTCACACCTCCCCCCTCTCTTCGCCGGCTTCTGCAAGGGGTTCGAGAAGAAGGAAAGAGAATGGAATGCCATTGAGACGAAATGCATCGGGCTGGGAGACCCCTACTGCGAGTTCAAATTAGTGGCAGGAGAAATCAGTGAACTGAAGCCTTCTCTGGAAAAAGACAACTCCGTTATCGAAAAGATACATGAACGGTTGATGGAGCGCCTTACGGGATTTCTGCTCCATGGCGAACCCCTTGTAGTCAGACCCACTTTGGGGAGTGACATCCAACTACACGCAGTCTGGCACGCCATGGGTGTTCATCCTCCCGGCGGCGAGAGGTACAAAATGGCATTGCGGATGGGAGGTGCCAGATCGGGGAAGGAAATCGGTAAACGCCTGCTCGAAGCCGGATTAATTGAGGATGAGACAATCAGGCGGGTGATCAATTTTCTGGAGCACTGTAAGGTGGGCAAGATTACAATGGGTGAAACTATAAGGATAAATGATAACTGCGAAAGCAGCTGGGTCAGGCTCTTCACAATAGGAACCCTCGAGCCATCATGCTTCTTCACCACCGGCTTTTTAAACGGGCTATTCTCAACAGTCAAGGGCCAGCGCGTCAGGGAAATAAAGTGCATTGCAGCTGGAGACCCGCACTGTGAGTGGGAGATCATCTAGTTTGCTGCTATGGGAGGTGAAAATGAGATGGGAGAGAGAGTATTGTCATTGACAGAAGTACAGGAGGTGCCGAGCAGCAACCTGATTTTACTGGCTGGGCCTCCGGGAGCAGGAAAATCGACCTTCTGCCATCAAACGGTGCTCAATGGCCTAGCCATGGACAGGCCAGTCATATATGTTACCACCGAGCACGGCCCGTCTGAGGTCACCGACCTTTTAAAAGAAAGAGGCGTGGGCGAGCCTCCCCCTGGTGCGCTCAGTTTCGTTGACGCCTTCGGTGAAACAGTAGGGGCAGCTACCATGGAGCGACCGGACATCGTAGGCGCTAATTGTGAAGACCTGAATAGCATAAGTATGGCTATCACGAAGTTGCAAGAAAGAGTTGGCCGGCGCAATGTTTTTCTTGCCTTTGATTCTCTGACATCACCATACCTCTTTAACGAGAAGGAAGTGTTCCGATTCATAAGGCTCTGCCTATCTAAGTTTGCTTCTGAGGGCAACTCAGTATTAGCTTTAATGGACGAGGGCTGTGGTAAGGATGAAGACCTGGGAGCCATGATGAGCGTGGCCGATGGCATCCTCAGAATGGAGACAAAAGAGAACTCAAGGATTGTCAACGTGGTGAAGCATCCCAAGGTAAGACCAACTAGTATCGAAGTCCCCATGGAACTAGCCCGACCGACAATCAAACCGACGATAGACTGGGATCCGGTGGCGTTAAAGCAGTTTTTCCAGTCTTTCCGGGAAAACAAAGTGCTCCTGAGAAAGGAGACCGGTAATTTCGTGAACCTGTTCTGGCCAAATCTTGCCCACTGGAGCGGCATGCTCTGGGACCCCAAAGGATTCCCCACAATGATGTATGACTTAAACAAAGAGGAAGGTTCATTAGTGAAAGAACTAATGCCGATCGCCCCTTTGAGTATGAGACTGGGATACAGTATGCTGGTTTTTCTTCAAGCGCTTGGCTTATTCATGCCCAAAAACTTCAACAAAGTTGAAGACATGAAAAAAGCGATTAAAATAGGTCCTTTCGATAATGTAGCCAGAGAGCGCAGCGGCATCCTGGAATACCTCGCGGACGCTTCTAAGACTGAAGAACACTACTTTCGAGTATACGAGAACTCTGACTGCTGCGGATTTGAAAACATCGGCACCACCACAGCTTCGCATCTCCCGCCTATGCTCGTCGGTACCTGTATGGGAATGGAGAAGGACAGACGAGAATGGAACGCTATCGAGACAAAGTGCCTCGGGCTGGGAGACCCCTACTGCGAGTTTAAATTCGTGCCGGGAGAAATCGGCGAGCTGAAGGCCTCTCTGGAAAAGGACAGCGCCACTATCGCCAGGATACACGAGCGGTTGATGGAACGCCTGATGGCATTTCTGCTTGATGGGAAACCTCTCGTGGAGAGGCCAAAGCTGGGGAGCGATGTCCATCTCCATGTGGTCATGCACGGTATGGGATTCCCTCATCTGGCTGGTAAGAGGTATATAATGGCCCAGAGAATGGGGGGCGCTAGGACAGGAAAGGAAATCGGCGAGCGCCTACTAGAAGCCGGATTAAGTAATGATGAGGCAATCCAGCGAGTAATAAATTGCATGGAGTACTGTAAGGTGGGGAAAATCACCTTGGGTGAGACGATAAGGATAAAGGAAAACTGTGAAAGCATAAGAACCAAGATGTTCACCCATATAAAGGAGCCATCATGCTACTTCACCACAGGTTTCCTTAACGGACTATTCTCAGCGGTCAAGAACCAGCACGTCAGGGAAGTTAAGTGCATCGTTGCTGATGACCCTTACTGCGAGTGGGAAATCATATAAGCTGTTAGCCAGAACTATACTGGAATGGCCAGTCCTATGGCATACGTCACCAATGAAGCTAGGGCACCGATAGCCATCATCTCCAAACCACTGCGAACCCAGCTTTGCCTCGTAAAGACGGCTTTACTAGCTCCAACTAGAAAGAGACAGGCTATGCTAGCTACTACCGCAGTTATTACTGCTGGATTTACCTTCATAAAGGCGAAGGGCAGAATGGGAATGAGAGATACAACAGCAAATGATAGCCCAGTAAAGGCGGCCGCTTTAATGGGGGGCCAAGATTGTTCCGAAGTCAACCCTATCTCCTCACCGATAGTGTATGGCTCTGCTGACTCCATTTGTGAAGTTACTTTGTCGGCAACCACCTCTGCATCACGTCTCTTGAATCCTCTTGCTTGGTAGAGCTTGACCAGTTTCTCCCTATCTTCTTCAGTAGTCCCTTTTCTTTTGATCCCTTTTCGGTCGCTTTCTTTCTCAGTCACCTCTTTTTCTGACTTAGATGACAAGTAAGCCCCAGCGCCCATAGATATGGCCCCGGCCACTGCACCGGCGATCCCGGCTATCAGAATAGGGTGACTTTCTGTAATTGCTCCATAAACTCCAGCGACAAGTGCCAGTATTGACACCAAGCCATCATTAGCCCCAAAAATGACATCTCTTACCCCGCCGCCACCTCCCATCTCCCAACCTTCCATACCTAAGACCTCTTTTTTAATCCTCTCTATGTGCAACCGCTCATCAGATGCCACTCTAGTCCATTCCTCTGAGGTGGTTAGGCTGCTGATATTCGCCGCTTGGATGGCAAGGTCTTCAACACTCTCGTCCTCAGCAATGATCGTCCATTCAAAGAACCCCCTGATACCCAGCACACCCATCAATAGGCCAACCTTTTGATTTAAAAAATAGACTCTACTGGATTTCCCGTCACTGCCTGCTAGCTGCTCGATTTTTTGTGACCAGAATTCGGCGTCACTGAGTTCATTGGTGCTGATTTCCTCTAAGAGTTGCTTGGTCCTTTCATCCAAAGTCTTTTTTATCAGCCTCTCATAACCCTTTGCCTGCATAATCTTGTAGGTGCGAATTTTCTTTGCTGTATCAAGCAATGTTCTTCCTTCGCTTTCCGTCAATTCCGTCATACCCTTTCCTCCGCGTGAATTATAACACGAGAATTGGGGGCTGTATTTGGGGTTGATTTTTGGTCTTAACTTAACCTTCCCAGTAAATTGCGGGCGATAATATTTTTATGTATTTCTCTGGTTCCCTCAACAAGTTCCAATGATTTAGCATCGCGGTAGAAGCGTTCCACCTCATTCTCCAACATGTAACCATGCCCTCCCAGAATCTCAATGGCTTCGTCGGCTACCTCTACGGCAACTCTTGCAGAATACCATTTGGCCATTGAGCATACCTTACTGCCAGCTGTTCCGTTGTCGAATTCAAAAGCGGCTTTGTAGGCCAGAAGACGAGCGGTTTCTATCTTGGTCGCCATCTCGGCCAACTTATGTGAAATCGCCTGGAATTCACCTATCTTGCGGCCGAATGCCGTTCTAGCTCTACTGTAATTAAGAGCCCTATCAAAGGCACCTTGAGCAATACCCACTCCCATGGCTCCTATCTCTATTCTGA
This sequence comes from Dehalococcoidia bacterium, assembly GCA_011191985.1. GTDB lineage: Bacteria > Chloroflexota > Dehalococcoidia > Dehalococcoidales > W111 > W111. The sequence goes on along the minus strand of DUEU01000002.1, from coordinate 60,608 downwards.
CCTCGTTCAAGAATTCCATGGCATAATAGAATCCCCTGTTCTCTTCACCCAGAAGATTCTCTTGGCTGACTCTAACGTTTTTTAAAGATAGGTCCGTCGTCGGTGAATAGTTCATGCCCATTTTGGCCCACTCAGTGACTTCAACGCCGTCTAAGTCCCGTTCTACTATCATAATGCTTTGCCCTCGATAGGGCGGTTTCGCTTGGAAATCTGTTTGGCAAAGTACCGTTCCAAAACTGGCAATGGTAGCGTTAGTAATGAATGTCTTAGTTCCATTTATTAGATAACTGCCATTATTGGTCCTCACAGATGTAGTCGAAAGAGGGAAAGTCACCAGGTCACTCCCTCTATCTGGTTCAGTAAACGCCGCCCATGAAATCGCCTCACCCTGGCAGGCAGGTATAAGGTATTTACGTTTTTGCTCCTCGCTTCCATGTTTTAATATCAATTTACAGCCGAAATTGCTCAACATTAAGGAATTTCCTACCCCGCCCCCTTGCCGACAGAACTCCTCGGTCACCAGCACTCTTTCCAGCAGATTGTACCCTTGCCCACCATATTCTTCTGGGTAATCGATGGCGATAAATCCTAAGTCACAAGCCTTCTTCCACAGCTCAAAGGGGAATTTATGCCCTAGTTCAAGTTCCAGTATGTAGTCTTTAGTAAACTCAGCATTGGCAAACTCCCTGACCGCCTTCTGAATATCAAGCTGTTCTTTACTTAATCCGAAATCTATCGTCATATAGCTAAATCTCCTTATCCCTGCCAGAACTTATGGTCACCCAATAAATAACTAGCCTGACACCGTAAACTATACTACTTTTTAAGTCTTTCCCATAGACGTAATGACCACAGAACATTGTAATGCAGTCACATTTCTCTTTCTGACATCTGAATGGTAAATAGCCTTCCAATGTTCTGCACAACCCCCTTGAGCGCCACAACCGCTACTGTTACAATGAGGTTAGTTGTTAGGTTTCATTTCAGGAGCTCGCCAATATGTCTGGGAAAGATAAACCTCGGGCTATTATTGGGCCCCTAAATGTTTACAGCCTATTGGCTTTAGCTGGTATCGTTGGTCCAGCTGTATTGATTACTACCAATTTGATCGCAGCTTTTTCCGTATCGGACTACAGCCTTATACGTGATTCAATTAGTAGCCTGGCTTGGACTCCTATGGGCTGGCTCCAATCAATTGGTTTTTTAACTATTGGCTTACTGGTTGAGGTCTTTACCGCGGGTCTGCTTCTCAGCATTCACGCAGCGCGCGGCTTCAGTCTCGGCATAGGACTTCTTGCTTGTTTCGGTTTTGGCCTGTTGATAATTGGTGCCTTCCGAGAGGATCCCGCTGGAAGCCCACACACGATTCAAGGCACAATCCACACGGTAACAACTATAATAGTATTCTCATTATTCCCAATCGCGAGTCTATTAATATCATTCAGCTTGAGGAAAGATCCGTATTGGCAAAAGCTTTTCCCTCACACAATAGCGACCACTATCATCACTTCTACTTTCGTTATAGGGCACCTATTATTCGTGAAGCAGCTAAGCTGGCTCGGCTTGTATGAAAGAGTCCTTGTGGCAAACACGGTAATCTGGGTAGAGATAATGGCAATTAGGCTTCTACGTTTGTCGCTGAGTGCTAGCGATAGATTGAAAAGAGTAACGATATTTTAGATGATTTATCCCTAGACCTTCCGCAACCAGAAGTTATCGAAAAGGGCAGCAATCCCAAGCTTGATTATCGGCTAAATAGTCTTTTTCGCAGATACACCTGCGGATTTTATCAGCCTTGCTCAGCAATCCCAGATCAAGGTAATGGCGATAACAGAGTGCGTGTTACTGCCGAGTGTCATCCGAGACAGGTGGATTCCAGTATATCTGAGGCAATTAAATAAGGAAGAAACGAGCAAGTTGTGATGTTCTCTGGATAACTGAGGAAGGAAGGCATTTTACTATAAAGGGACTTGGCTCGTAGTTTACCCGCCTAAAGCAGCGTTCCGGCATAAACACAGCCCCGGTCACATATATCGCCTCCGCTACACCAATGTCGGCCAAGACCTCTTCAACACTGTTGTAGACCTTGTCTATTATGCCGCGCCTTTCAAGAATCCCGGCAAAGGCAACATCTTTTACAGAGATACATATTGCTAAATACTTCTTGCTCCTTAACTCTGCATACCTACCATTTTTCCTGAGATAATCTGGCCGTCAGCCAGGTTCGGAGTGGTTCATCCACGGTCCCGAGCTTGGACTCCACCCACCGAATATCCCCACTTGACAGAGCTGCCCTCTCCTCGGTGGTCAAGTCGTAGTCTTTAAGTACTTCAGCAGGGTTTTCAGCCAGTTTTGCCAGGAAACCGCTATCATCTCTGGCCTTGGCCAGCACCGCTAACAGTGCCTTACCACCCCTGTCAAGCATAGCTGGTTCCTCTACCTTGGCACGGATAAGCTCCTCTATCTGGAGGCGAATAGGTTCCGTTAGCGGAACTGGAGCTGGCTCCTCAAGCTTGATACGACGTAAAGGTGGGATAACTGTTTTCACCCAGGGTCTAGCGGCAACCAGTTCTGTGGCTCGTTCCTTGCGCAGGTAAGTCAGCCAATAGACAGCACCTATCAAGATGCCACCGCCAATAATATTGCCCAGCGTCACGGGAACCAGATTGCCCACAAAGCCCGACCAGGAAAGATTTGCCACACCTTCAACCGTAATGCCGGCGGCGCTGAGGACAGCCGGCTGGTCTGCCAGCAGCATTCCCATAGGAATGAAGTACATATTGGCGATGCTGTGCTCAAACCCAGCAGCAACAAAGGCGGTAATGGGGAACAGGATAGCGAGTATCTTATCCGTAACAGTACGCGCGCTGAAACATAACCAGATAGCCAAACATACCAGGGCGTTACACAGGATGCCTCGAGCCAGGGCTGCCCCGAAGGAGAGGTTCACCTTGGCATTGGCGATGAGCAGAGCATTGGCACCTACTCCGTAGCCATTAAATGCCCACTGGTTAGCGTAGAACATCAACCCCACCAAACTCAAAGCCCCGGCGAGGTTAGCGACATAGACTAAACCCCAGTTGCGGAGCAAATGAGTGAAGGGAGTCCGACCACTCAGCCAGCTCATAACTATCAGGCAATTACCGGTAAAAAGCTCAGCCCCAGCCAGAACCACAAGAATAAGGCCGAGACAGAACACCAGACCACCCAACAGCTTAGTGAGGCCGAAGCCAAGCCCAGCATCGGTAGTAACCACAGTGCAAAACATTGCCCCCAGCCCAATGAAAACACCAGCTAAAATCCCCAGGAGTATTGTGTTCAGGATATTAAGTTTGCCCTTGGTTACCCCTACCGCTTCGGTCCTCTCCGCCACGGCAGCCGGAGGATGGGCATCAGCGATGGCCAGCTTCCCTATTCTGTCAATGGCAGTCTCAAGCCGAGCGGTAGTCTCGATTGCCTCCTCGCGAACTCTCAACACCTGGGCTAAAAAATCAAGCCCCCGGCCGCGATGCTCGTCATTGACAATAGGAGTTTCCGGATCCTTCCCTGTCGTCTCAGACCTGGTTTCCATAATCCATCTCCACTTATATTGATTTGGGGGTTATGTTCACCACTTCTCCTGGCTCAACCGGCACCACAGCCAGGTTGCATGCCGCTTATCTAGCTTACCAACCCACTCTTCTATTTTCTTTATATCGCCACTTACCAGCGCCGCCAACTCCTCCTGACTCAACGTATAATATCCGCTGAGTGCCTCAGTGGGGTTATCAGCTAGTTGAGCTAAGAACTGGCTGTCGTCAGCGGCCCTGGCCAGTACTGCCAAGATGGCCTCTTTCCCTTTCAGTCTTTCCCCATAAGTGATGGGCTCTCTCTCCACGACGGCTACTTTCAACATCGTTACCACCTCCTGTTCATCATTCCATTTATAGAATACTCCTTATGAGGAGATTACACATCGACCTGATTTCTCGTTTTCAGGTGCCTAAAGGGCAAACCTTGATATGCCCTAAAGTCCTATATCTTTAGGTCCGTCCCAAGGAGCCATTGAGTTTATTCTCTCAATAGTCTAGAATTAAGTAAGTAGCGCTACGTCCGATAATAAGGAAGTAAGACTCAACAGTGAAAACAAGGATTCTAATTGCCGATGACCATGCGGTATTACGGGAAGGCATGCGCAGTCTGCTTGAGGGGGAAAAGGATTTTGAAGTGGTTGGTGAGGCGGGTGATGGTGAAGAGGCGGTTAGATTGGCGCGTGAGCTGAGCCCAGATGTAGTTATATTGGACATCGTCATGCCCAAACTTAGCGGGGTTGAGGCGGCCAAGTTGATCAAGCAATCAAGCCCGACTACCTCTATATTTGTATTGACTGCCTATAGCGACATCCGCTACATTCTTGGACTTCTGGAGGCTGGAGCCTGCGGCTATTTACTGAAAAGCACCCGTGGTAGCGAGATTATAGGAGCCATCCGCGCGGCGCGTTCCGGCGAGTCCGTGCTTGACCCGACGGTAACCCGTAAGCTTTTAGAACGCGTAGTAAGCGCTGAGGGGGTAACTGCTGAAGGCAAAGCCAGTGACCTACTAACCGCCCGGGAAATTGAGATTCTCAGGTTAGCCGCCAACGGAATGAGCAACAGGGATATCGCCAATGTCCTATTTCTCAGTCTGCGCACAGTGAAAGCCCACCTGACCAACATTTTTAACAAAATGGGTTGTAGCGGCCGCACCGATGCGATAGTCAAAGGGCTGAGGGAAGGCTACATCGCCCTTGATGACATACCTAGCGGCGAGATGGAAGGGCGTTGATGGAAAAAGGGATTGAGCTGACTGAGCAAGACTATCGATACCTTTTTGAGAATGCCAGTGACGCCATGTGGGTTCACGACAGAAGGGGTACTTTCCTCGACGGAAACAAGGCATTTGAAAAGCTCAGCGGATATACGCTGGAGGAATGGATCGGCAAGAGTATTACCGAGTTCCTTAGTGATGAATCTCTGGCCCAGGCTAGGGAAGTTCGCCAAAAATTGCTAAACGGAGAAGAGGTCGAGCAGCCCTACGAGCAGCAATTCATTCTAAAGGATGGAACGGCTCGGATTGTGAAGATGGCCACCAGCCCCGTCATCATCAATGGAGAGCTAACGGGATTTCAACATGTCGCTAGAGATGTAACTGAAGAAAAGCGTGCGGAGGAGATGCTCTCAAATATTATCGATGGTTCACCTATTGCCACATTTGTAATCGACAGACAACACAGGGTCACCCACTGGAATACCGCCATCGAATCCCTTTCTGGCGTAGGTAGTCAGGAAGTACTCGGTACAGATAGGCATTGGCAGGCATTTTATAAAGAGAAAAGACCAACCATGGCCGATTTAATTGTGGAAGGGGCATCCGCAGACAAGATTGAGGAGCATTACCAGGGTAAATACCAGAAATCCCGCCTGATAGATGGCGCCTATGAAGCCAAAGATTTCTTCGCATCTCTCGGTAAGGATGGGAAATGGCTTCGTTTTACGGCAAGTCCTATCGAGAGCGAACGAGGCGAGCTAATAGCGGCCATAGAAACCTTACAGGACATAACCGAAGAGAAACAACTGCAGGATAATATGCACTTTTACGTCCAACTTATCACCAGGGCACAAGAGGAGGAAAGAAAGCGCATTGCTCGCGAGTTGCACGACGATGTATCTCCATCTCTGCTCCTGCTCATCCAACGCCTGGACGCGCTGGCACTAATCACCAGGCCAAAATTAAGCCGTGCCCTCAAGGAGGGCCTCGAGGACCTGCGTAGCCAGGCCGTGGTAGCATTAGAAGGCCTGAGACGCTGTGCTCAAGACCTAAGCCCCCGTATCTTGGATGACCTTGGCCTGGAAGCTGCCCTTGAGTGGATGGCAGAGGACATGGTAAAAAATCAGGGCATTGCTACCCATGTTGATGTCACGGGTACCAAGCACACCTTGCCCATGGAGACGCAACTGCTACTCTTCCGAATCGGGCAGGAGGCATTGAGTAATATTAGAAGACATTCCGGGGCGTCTATAGCTACCGTCAAACTCGAATTCGAGAGCGGCAAGGTCAGAATGACTATAAGCGATAACGGCAAAGGCTTTGAGTTACCAAATCGGACAGGAGACCTGGCTGGCACTGGTAAGCTGGGTATTATCGGGATGTATGAGCGAGCTCACTTAGTTAATGGTTATATAGACATTCAATCAGAACCGGGCAGGGGTACACGCGTAATTACTGAGGTACCATTGTAAACGCCCCTTAATCTTTTCGTAGCTTTCAAATCAACCTCAAGTGTCTGTGGGTCAATGACCACCCCGTAATCCTGCCTGGCATGCTCAACCGATACATAGCCGTTGATAACATCCCAGTGCACCGCTTCAGGGTCTCTTTCCAACGGGTCCCCGTATCCTCCTCCACAACCAGCCGTGATAATCACTCTATCACCTTCGGCCAGTGGCACGCCCGAAGTCTTCAGCACCTTGAATTCTCCTCTGTCTTTTGACTTAATTAATGCGTAATTTCTAAGGCCTTCTTTGCCACCATCAATACCCCAATGCGGAGTTTTCGCCTTTTCTATATAGCCATAATAGGTGGCGGGGGCGAGAAGCCTAATTTGAATCCTGGAAGCCAGACCTCCTCTATGCTTTCCAGCCCCGCCGCTATCCTGAACCAGTTCGTTCTTTTCGACAAATAGAGGAAATGTTGATTCTAATATCTCGGTAGGGATATTCTGGCCGCCGCCACAAGCATGATACATGAGGTAATTTTCACCGTCGGCAAAAAAGTCAGCTCCCTGTCCAATTATAGCCGGTATGATAGTTCCCCAGTACCTCCCTGTTTTGGGATCTACCCCGAAACAGCCACTCCCCCCTGGATGACCTCCGGAACACGCGGGAACTTTTTCTGGCAGCACGCGACTTAATGCTTTGTTGATCAGTTCCAGCATCGCCGAGGCTACGTCAGCACACAGGAAAGATGGTACTGTGGGGCCAGCATTATACACACTGCCTTTGGGCGCTATTACTTTAACCGGTCTATTGGAGCCTTCGTTTGCCGGTAGCTCCGGAGTGGTCAATGCCTTAACCGCCATTCTGGCGGCGGATAGGGTGGTGACCCATAAACCGTTCATTGGCCCCCGTTGCTCCGGGGCTGAGCCGGAGAGGTCTATGGTGATATCGCTTCCTTCAATCGTTACTGTTACTTTAATTGGCACCAGTTTATCTAGATCAATGCCGTTGTCATCTATATAGTCTTCGGCCGACCACGTGCCATCAGGCATGGCTTCAATGGCCAGCCGGGTGATGCGCTCACTGTGGTCGTATATCTCCCCGATACAGGCCTCTATGGTTTCGACCCCGTATTTGTCCAGCAGCTCTGTTACCTGCCTTTCGGCAAAATGACAGCCGGCAATCTGGGCCTGCTGGTCTCCCCATACCTGGTCAGGGGCCCTTGAATTCCACTTAATAATCTCCCAGATGGCTGATTGCAGCTTACCTTTCCGGTAGTACTTGACCGGGGGGATGCGCAGGCCCTCTTCATAGATATTGGTGGCATCGGCCGGGTAGGTGCTCTTGGCACCGAGGTCTATCCAGTGTGCCTTGGTGGCGGCGTAGCCAAACAGCCGGCCTTGATAGAAAATAGGGGCAAACAGTATGGCATCAGAAGTGTGGTTGCCGGTAACATCGGGCGCCGTCGATATTACTATGTCGCCGGGTTCCAGGTTTTCCTTGCCAATAACGTCAACACAATTCTTGGTAGCCGGACCTAGGCTACCGGCAAAAAGAGGAATTCCATCAGATTGCGCGACAATACCACATTCGGCATCAAGAATCCCAAAGGAACAGTCCCTGATTTCATACATAAAAGTAGTCACTCCACAGCCGAACGCGGTCTCTAGCATACCATTAGCAATTGAGATTAACTTATTTCGAACGACAGCAAAGGTAATTGGATCAACTCCAGACACTTAAGCTCCTCCCATTCTATAATTCACTCGTGAGCCAGTTATTACTTGCTCAACCAGGTGCTTCTCACCTGCCAAAATCCCTCTGACATATCAACTCTGACGTCGTGAACACGTTGGCTGACGATGCTGAGGCTGAAGCCTGAGTCTATGGGTATTATTATGGCTTCGTCAGTAGCTATCCTGTCCATCTCTTTAAGCAGAGCTACCTGTTCGGTTACGTCTTCAGTCTGCAGCAGCTGGTTAAAAAGCCTTTTGAACGCCGACGGCTTTCGAACACCTTTAAACATAAGGGATGCTTCTGAGAAACAGACCGCTACCGGCACCAGCGGTTGAATTCTGTCTTGGTGCTCAACTCCCAGGTTGATGGCGTTGCCCGGCACGGGGTCCCTCTGGAGTTCGTTCCATTTGGCCAGGGACAGGACTTGAAGATTCGCTTTAAAGCCTGCCTCGACCATTTGCTGCTGATAGCTTCGTATCACATCCCCGAGCTCAGGCATAAAGAGCGCCCCAACGTACCAATCGAACGTTACATCACCAGGATAGCCGGCGGCTGCCTTCAGTTCCTTCGCCTTAGCCGGGTTATATTTGCGCGCCACGGGGACTACATCCTGGGGGGTAAACTCAAGACCACCGATAACATGATAGGACGCCGGCCGGTAAGGGGTACTTACAGTTGCGGCTACTTTTTCCTTGTCGAGGGTGTACTCTAATGCCTGCCGCATCCTTGAGTCATACCACATGGATTTGGGGTCTTCAGAATTTGCGTAGATCGCCAGGGTTGACCCCCCCCACGTAGGAATTATGTAATAATCCGGACTCCCCTCAAGTGTAATCGCAACCTTGCCGTCCGCCATATGACTCATATCAGTCTCACCCTGCTCAAGAGCCGCCTGGGCGACCTTCAGGTCAGGTATATAGTGCATTTCAACTCCATCGAGATAAGGCAGCCGATTGCCCCGGGTATCTTTTCCCCAGTAATTGGGATTTTTCTTCGTTACGATGATTTTATCGTCTTTAATTTCCTTGAAGATAAAAGCGCCAGTGCCAATAGGGTGAAACAATACCCAGTCCTGGCCGTTCTTTTTATAGGCGGTCGGCGATATCATGAGAGTATTAGAGCGCAGTGCTAGGTCAGCCAGTACCAGGTTTGTCCATCGGGAAAGATTGAGCCGGACGGTGTAGTCGTCGACGATGTCGACCGACTCCACGCCGGGGAGGGCTACACGGGCAGCCAGCACCCGGTCCAAGTTCCATTTCACCGCCTGGGCATTAAAAGGCGTGCCGTCATGGAACTGGACACCCTGCCTCAGGGTAACATCATAGTATGACTTATCCGGTGCCAGTTTATAGCCTGTGGCCAGGACATATTTATACGTGCCGAGCCTGTCCCCCGGCCCAAGGAGACCTTCTAAGCAAACCCAGTATCTTTCATCAGCCCCTCCAGAGTTCAATGGCTCCCCAATAGGAACATCTACTACCGGGTCTGGAATTCTTAACTTTAAAACGCCGCCATGCTGTGGAGGTGTTGTCGCGGCTTTCGGCGGAACGAAGGTTGGTCTGGTGGTTGCCGGTGCCATCGTAGCTGCGGATTTCGTAATATGTTCACTTTTTTCGTTTTTTGCCATTTCTCTCTCCTTTAAATCTATTTATCATAACACGTATTGGTTTCAGTCGTTTTCGGACAAAGCGGCGTTACCAGAATGTTACAATCCTCCTCAGTCCCTCTCAATGCCTTGCCTCGGCTATGGTTTTAGTGGCAATTCTTTCCTATTAGCGTGAACCAGCCTGCCAGCACCAACAGTGGCATAAACGAAAAAGAGGCCACCAATATATTGAGCTGCTCTCCCCCACCACGCAATCAGACTTTCGACGGCACCCTGTGATATAAAGATTACGCCAAAGGCGAAAAGCATCAGACCTAATGAGTACCAGTAATAGAAATCCACGTGTGACTGGGAATTAATCCTAATATAGATAAGGGAGCATGCAATAAAAAGTACTGTGGTAATTCCCCGAATAACGTCTCTGAGTATAGCCATTCCAGGAGAGACACCCAGTAATGGAATGACATCTTGAACTGCCAGCAGGATAATCAAAGCTATACTGGCCAGTGCTCCGAGATAACATAAGAATAAAAGAAGAGTCCTTTGTTTCTGTCCAAGCCTGAAGGCAACTAGACGTGTACTTACCATACACAAAGCGGCACCAACTAAATGCATAGCGGCAGCAATTAAAGCTGAATAGTCATGTACCGTGATAAGCAAGTACATATCTCTATCTATCAGCCATCCTTTTAGCAAGCTGCTGACTCCGAAGGCTAATACACCACAGCCCAGGCCCAATAACTCAAATTTGCCGTTAGCGATATAATTAGCTGCCGCGATGGATGCGACGAGTATAGCTATGGCCGATATGAATACGGTGTTAAGTACCGCAATTGGTAAATATATTCTGTAATCCTCATTAATATCTAGGATATTAAGACCGATAAAGACCAAGCCAACAAACAAAATTAAGACAACTATTCCGAGGGCAAGTCGCTTCAACATTTCTTCGTCTCTAGGTAAGTTAGCACAAGTCTCAAATCGGAGACAACCAAGAACGGGAGTCAGATAAATTGGGCTCTTCGTCAGTTTGTGTTATTTAATCCTAACAAGATGTTGTTACTTTAATTTAACAGATAAGAAGTTGTCTATTTTTTCTACATACTCATAAGGGTGCGTTTTGTAAGCTTGGCTATGCTCGGTAGTACTGACCTCCCATATCTCATTAGCTGGATTGTTTGAGGCCTGATAAAGACCGTATATCTCCTCTGACGTAATAAAGTAATCATTATCTTCGTGTATGAAAAATATAGGACACGAAATACGAGATATAACGTTTAATGGGTCTACAACTTCGTAGCCATAGATGACTCTGGCCATAAAGAGTATTCCGGGTGAAAATAAATCCAAAAGGAGTTCAGGAATACCTCTTTTAGCTACCTCCCTGGTAACTATATTACGTACCGTGGGGAAACACCCGTCCAGTATTAAGGCACCGATGCTTTCCTGGCTGGTGAAAATGCATGACGAAGCAGCCCCAGAACAGAATCCTAACAGGACAATATTTTTTGCCTCATATCCCTTATTTATCAGGTAATCAACAGCACCGCCAATATCACGCTCTATATTCGATAGGGAAAGCCCCTTTCCTGCTGACTCACCTCGACCCCGCAGGTCAAACAACAATATATCATACCCCTTTGCTACCAGGTCACGGGCTAATCCCAGTGTATCAACGTTTTGGTCAATACGATTCTGAAAACCGCCATGGACAATGACGATAATGGCTTTCCCCTCACCAGGTATATACCAGCCACCTAATCTGACTTCATCGTCACGGCTTATAAAAGTGATATCCTCGTAGTCAAGGCCGACGGAAGCAGGTGAACCAGTTAAAGGAAGGCGTGGTATTTCCATTACCCTGACGGCGCCAAATATTGATAGACCAATATACACTGCTAAGGTTATTGCCACGCCTATGGTGGCCACCTTTATATGCTTCAGATATGGGATTTTTCTCATAACACAATGAATAAGTTCTTACTTAATAGAGACTCGATACAAATGAATTTCGATAGTAATGCTACTACAAAATAGGCTTAACCTGTATTGAACTTTTTATCTTTTCTCTACTATCCAGCCCGGGGGATATATTGGTTCACCTTTATCATCGTAGGCTTCTTCAAGAGTCCAGTCAGTCGCCGTGTGAACAACTAACATGACGATAGGTTGCGCCGGGTTATCCACCTTCGTGGCCCGTGTCGGGAGATGTCCTAAGCCGGCTGGCACATAGACGCAGGTATTTGTGGTAAAGGTAAATTTTTCAGCTTCCTCGCCCAGGCCCAGCCAGAACTCTATTTCACCACCCAAAGAAGAGGGGGCTTTAGGGTTAGTCCCAAAGAAAAAGAAGGCCTCGTCTACAGCGTGACGGTGTGGCACGGAGATACCTATCACTTGTCCGGCTTTCTCCCCTTTTGTTTCTATCCTTTCCTGGCCCCCGCAGAAAACACCTCCCGGTGCGTAATGCAAGTTAACCTCGACCCAGATCTTACTGCCTGGGTACCAAACACCTGTCTCTTCACTCCAGTGGAAGGAAAAGAGCGATTTACCTTCCCGCTGGGGAGTTGTGAAACGCGATATTGATTTTAGTCCCTCGAAAACATATTTCGCGTATTTGCCCTGGGCCATTTGCTCATTCCTCCTCTTTCAATTTTACTAATGAAGACTTGTGCTCCAAATGAAAAATAACAGGGGTATACGGTTGAATATGATTGTACTCCGGCCGCTATTGCTCATTCAATATCTTCGCCTAAGGACAGACGTTCTGAACCGGCGAATTGACAAACTTCCAAACATGAAATACCATTTATTATTAAAACAGAGACGGTTGTTGGGTAGCTAACCATCGGGGGAGAATTAAAATGAACGAATATGACGTAATCGTTGTCGGCGCGGGGCCGGCCGGGTCGGCAGCGGCCAAGGTAGTGGCCGAACGAGGGCTCAAAGCTATCCTTTTAGAAGAGCATACCATAGTTGGGGTCCCTGAGCATTGCTGGGGACTACTTCATAGGACGACAAGACCAGAACTTTACGAAGATATTATCAGAGAAATGCATCAAAGCGTGGTATTAACAGAATATCGTTTGGAGCGCGTCTTCGCTCCGAGTGGAAAAGTAGTACAAGAACTATCGGTAGCAGGAACGGCTGACTATCTGGTCCGAAGAGACGAGTTTGACCGGGAATTGGCCCGGCAGGCAGTCAACGCCGGTGCTGACCTCAGGCTTAATACACGGGTTACTGGTTTGCTAAAGCAAAATGGGAGGGTTATCGGCGTTACCACTAACTCAAACACCACGCCAACTTTGTACGGGAAAATAGTGATAGGTGCCGACGGTATCCATGCCGCGCAGAAAGGTACCCCCAGGTGGCAGGGGCTAATAAGGGCTGAGCAAACATTTATAGGTGGCATTACACTTGAGCTAGCCAGGGTGAGAGATATCGAGCCTGATGTCCTTGAATGGCATACTGGAGCTTTCATCAAAAGAGGTTGGACCGGTATTTGCCCTCGTGATGATGTATCCTGCACAATAGATTTTATGTCGCTGGCCGAGTTTGAGCAGGTTAAATCTGGTAACTATGTGATTTCTAGAAAACTAAGAGACGCCGTTCCAGTCCGAATGGCAGGCTGGAGTCATCCCTCGGACCTGGGAATAGGACTAAACAAGGTCGTGGAGGACGGCCTGATCCTTGCCGGAAGTGCCGCCCTTTTGATAGGAATATTGCCGGCCATTGTCTCCGGACGTTATGCCGCTGAGGTCGCTGTCGAAGCAATTAAAGAGGGTGATGTCACAGTAAAGAAGCTGAGCAAGTACGAAGACCAGTTTAAGACGCTAAGAGGCCCGGCTGGCTTTATGGATTCACCGCCTTTCTATAAATGTTCGTCGGATGAAGCTATTGAAAACCTTCTCATAGAAATGATCGAAAGAGACGAGTTTCCGCTTACCACTCCGATACCTATCTGACACTTGTTTGCCAATTATTTTGAGCCAGCCTCGGATTTATGGGTTGAATACTCTTATAGTCTGGGCTGTTTGAAGCAGAGAATATCACATGACCGATTCAAAGCGACCTCACTTAAGGTTATTCTACGGGTGGTATATTGTCGGCGCCTGTTTCTTGATTTCGGTTTATTGTTCCGGAGTCGTGAATCTCGGTTTCACGGCGCTTATTGAGCCGATAGTAGAGGAGTTCCACTGGAGCTATGCCCTGGTCTCCTTTGCGGCTTCAATACGCGGCCTGGAATCGGGCCTGATGGCCCCCGTGGTGGGCTTTCTTCTTGACCGCTGGGGGCCAAGGAAGCTAATTTTCGCCGGGGCTACCATCATGGGTATCGGCTTATTACTGCTGAGCCGTACCAGCTCCCTGGCCATGTTCTACGGTTCTTTCATACTGGTAAGCACTGCCATAAGCGTTAGTGTCGGTGTTGTCCCGATGACGGTGGCGGGGAACTGGTTTCGCAAAAGGGTATCTCTGGCCACCGGTATTGTGGTGAGTGGTGTCGCTGCCGGGGGAATTCTGGTCCCGCTGATAACTTGGGCTATCGATGCTTATGATTGGCGGATAGCCATGGTAATTTTTGGCCTGGGGGCGTGGGCCGTTATCTTTCCGCTGGCGCTTATAGTGCGGCACCGGCCGGAGCAGCATGGCTATTTACCTGATGGCGAGGTAAGCAAAACCATAGACATTGATGAAGTCCAGACAGCGGCGCAATACGAGGACGTAGATGTCAGCGCCAAGCAGGCCTTGAAAAGCCGCGTTTTCTGGCATATCGCCTTCGGCATGGTGTGTAGTTTTATAGTGGCACTTGCCGTATTGACCCATGTAATGCCCTATCTCAGCAGCATCGGTGTTCCGCGAACAGTCTCTGGCTGGGTGGCTGGCGCACTGCCGCTAATGACTATCGTTGGCCGCCTCAGCGCCGGCTGGTTCGGAGATATATTTGATAAGAGGCAGGTCACGGCTACAGGTATGGCCCTGCTTACCATGGGTATAATCATCTATAACTATGTTGATGTTGCCGGGATATGGCTGCTCATGGTCTTTGTCGCTCTCTTCGGCATCGGTTACGGGTCCCAGGTCCCTATGTCAGTGGCCTTGATAAGGGAATATTTTGGCCGGGTCAGGTTGGGTACTATCCTTGGTCTGGCTACGGGCGTAGCCTATGTCGGCAGCCTGATAGGACCGCCTCTATCTGGCTGGATATATGATGTCTATGGCAGCTATCAGGGTGCCTGGTTTGCCACAGCCGGTGTGGCCTTTGCTGGTATGGTTAGCTTTATAACTGCCCCTCCCGCCAGCCGAGCTATACGGATAGCTGATAAACCAATAAACCCTTAGAACGCATTCTAAGGGCTCACCTTCTACCGTTAGCCATACCACTTTCTAAGTTAGTCCCATCGGCGTAATTACCGGTGCCGGAAGACAAACTACATGTGATCCAGACTAAGGTCTGCTAAAGTTTCCGCCTCGGGTATTCCTGTATCTCAGTACCACCCCCTGCTCTTCTGATAACACCCCTCTAACAAATTCGCAATTTTCCTTAATCAATTATTCACACTCTCTATTTATATTCTACCCAAAGCCTTAAGGATTTTATCCGGAGTCACGGGATAAGACATTATTCTGGTACCGATTGCATTGTATACTGCCATGAGTACGGCGGATGGTCCCGGTGCGGTGGCTACCTCGCCAACTCCTATGGCATGAAAGCGGTGGCTCGGAAAAGGTGTCTCCAGAATTACGGTCCTAAATTCGGGCAGGTCAGCAAATGTGCGCCATTTGTAGTCTATCATGTTGCCGTTCAGTAAACGTCCTATGTTCTTGTCCAAAACTGATATCTCAAAAACAGCGGTATCTGTTCCCGCCGCCCCTAGAGCGCCGTGAAGCTGACCCTGAAGAACAAGTGGGTCTATAATTTGACCGCAGTCGGTAGTGGCAACGATGCGTAGTAATTCCGTTTTCCCTGTCTCGGTATCTACTTCAACTTCGGTAAATATCATCATCATATTAGGTAAAGTAAAGTCCTCCACACAGCGCCCCTGACCGGTACACGTGCGCTGGTGGCCTGTTGCTCGCCGCCACGGTATCTTTTTACTCGGGTTGTTCGCTACGTATATCTGCCCATCTTTAGTCTCCAAAGCTTCAGGCTTTGCCCCAAGTACAGGGGCAGCAAGCTCAAACAGCTTGTGCTTGGCGTCCTCGGCGGCGGCTATGACCGCTGCCCCTAAAATGTAAGTTCCCCGCGAGCCAACAAGCCCGAAATCAAACGGGTTTAACGATGTATCCGGGGGTGTTATGTTGACACTTTCCAGGGGCAAATTCAAAACTTCGGCGGCCATTTTGCAGACACTGCTCCTCTGCCCCGGCCCAGACTCGGATACGCAGGCATGTATCACGGCCCTGCCGTCGGGGGTTAATCGTACATATGCCTCAGACTCATCTTCACCGACATCGGCGTTACCATGTACCCCAACCCCGACCCCTACCTTCTTTGTGCCATTAACGGCCGTCGGTTTGCCCCACCCCTGCCACTTATCTTTCCACCCAAAGACCTCAGCACCTTTCTCCATTGCTTTTGAATAGTCCGGTCCTCTGAATTCTGCCCAGACACCGTTCCGCCAATAGAACCCATCACCAGCCTTAACATAGTTTTTCTTGAAAAACTCTAACGGATCGATATCAGCCTTTTCCATAGCCATTCCCAAGACCGGCAGGAAGGCACTCTTGAGCTCCTGTCCACCAAAACCCCTAACGCACCCTGAAGGGTTCCGGTTGGTACATACAAGGCTGGGTTTCAGGTTCCAGTTCGGACACCTGACCACGATCTGTACTTCACCACAACCGACGGCAACCTGCTGGGGTGATGATTCTGAAGCGGCGCCGGTATCAACGAACCACTCACCTTCCAGTGCTGTCACCGTTCCGTCTTTTTTCATCCCTACCTTACCTCGGATACGGGACCCTAATCGTAGCGTGAAGGTATTAAAGTGCTCTTCCTTTGTGTAATATACTTTGACCGGCCTACCCGTTGCCTTTGCCAGTGCCGCAGCGTAGAGAACAAGAATTTGATTGGCGTTCTTGGTTCCGTAGCTACCACCGCAATGAGTGCCGATAATTCGTATATCGATAAGCCCTAGTGCCGGCAGTAGGAAGGTCTTGCCTATAGGTACGGACTGTGATGCCATCCAGATGGTTATTTTTTCGGGCCCTTCCCAGAAAGCTATTACTCCGGGAGGTTCCGGAGGCAGGGGGTTGGGGATGTTATCATAAAGACACGTTCCTTCCACGATAAAGTCAGCCTCTTTGAATCCCTGCTCTACATCACCCATAACAACTTGTTGCAGGGCTTTAGGGCCGAGTCCGTAGGCGCCGGGTGGGATAAGGTTACCCGGGAATTCAGCACATACTTGAGGCGAATCAGGTTTCAGGGCTTCCTCGACGTCATAGACGGCCGGCAGCTGTTCGTATTCCACTTCTATCAGTCCCAGAGCGTCCTCGGCGATCTCCGCGGTTTCGGCAGCTACTAAAGCGACCGCGTCGCCCACGAAATGTAACGTGCTGTCAAGACAACGTCTGTGGCGGGGCGTGCCTATCCTCCAGTCGGGGGCATCCTGGTAGGTGAGCACGGCTTTAACGCCGGGATAAGCCTCGGCTCTGCCGGTATCGATATGCTTGATTCTGGCATGGGGATAAGGACTACCCAGAATCTTGCCATAGAGCATATTGGGTACCGTTATATCATCAATATACTGTGCCTTTCCCGTGACAATTTCCCGGGCGTCCTTCCGCGGTGTTGCTTTTCCTATATGTCGATACTCTTTAGACACGGTATCACCTTACCTTTCCGGCTACTTTTTAGATTCCTCGTAGACATGGCACTTATAAATCTTGCACATCAGGGTCCTGAGCGGCCATCCGCCATTGATAGGATTGCAGTAGTCCGCATCATCGCAAGTGAGGACATTGATGTTCGATTCCCAGACACCATGTAGCCATGGTTCCTCGCCGGGCAACTCAGGGAACCACCAGCCGTGTTGGGCGTGAACGACATCTGGCGCGATACCATCAAAATAGCGGCATTTTTGCCGGACTCGTCCTCGAGGGCTCTCTATCCAAATCCAGTCATCATTTTCAATACCCAGCTCGGCGGCTGTCCCTGGATTAACCTGGACTACGGGGTCAGGATGTTCTAGGCGTAGGGAGTCTACTTGACGATGCTCTGAGTGAAAGAAGGGAAGATGTCTACCCCCCGTAATCAGGATAAAAGGGTATTCCTTGGCCAGTTCAGGATTACTCACCGGACTCTCCGCCGCCTCGTAAAAGCGTGGTAGTGGATCATAACCGAGCTTTTCAAATACTGTGGAATATAGCTCACATTTTCCTGTAGGGGTCCCAAACTCCAACCCGCCGTACTCCTCCTGAGACGGTTTAATATAACTACCATATTTGGTGATAATATCGGAAATAGTAGGGCCTAAGGGTTCCAGTCGCCAGTTTAGAGCTTCCCCCAGGTTCTGCCACGGCCAGTATTCCTCCTGTCCCAGTCTCAAACCAAGACCGCGCCACAAATCATAGTCAGTCCTACGGTCATGTTTACCGGCTACTCTGGGAGGCATGGCTACTTCACCAACGTCAATGTTAGGAAAGGCATCCCAAACGTTGAACAGGTCTTCCCTCTCCAGCCAATTGGCGCCAGGCAGAACATAGTCGGCGATTTCAGCACATGGCGTCATCCAGTAATCCATAACCACGTATAGGTCAAGGTTCTTTAATGCCTTATATACTTTTTTGGTATTGGCCTGGGTTACCAAGGGATTACTGGAAAGGGTTATCACTGCCTTTATAGGGTAGGGCTGGCCAGTAATCATCGCCTCGTAGCACATGCCAGCATGAGCAAAACAAACGTGGTCCCGAGCTACCTTTGCCTTACTGTAATTCATACAAAGGTCATATCCGGGGAAGGCTTCGAGCTTGAAGCGGTCAGAGCCAATCTGCTTGGCCTTTTGCTCAGAAGGCACCATGTCATGGAGCGAAATCTCATATTCCGTCCTCAATTTGCTCTTGACGGCACGAAGCTTCTCACCACCCTTGATATTAAAATTGCCCGTGATAGCGGGCAGGATGTACCGGCAATGAATGGCCTCTATACAGTTGGGGCTGTGTTCCAGCCCTTCCATGGCCAAGATTACCGCCGGTTTATTCGCTGCGTACATTATCGCTGCCTGTCTGATGTCCTCCTCGGGTAGCCGGGTTATCCCGGCCACTTTATCCAGCGGATATTCCCGAGCCCGCTCAGCCAGCTTGTCGAAGCCGTAACAATATTTTTCGACGAATTCCTTATCATAGAGTCCCTCACTAATTATGGTATTTATCATACCCAGCAGAAGGGCAGCATCTGTTCCCGGTCTAAGCTGTAACCATATATCAGCAAACTCTGCTGGCCTGGTGCGTCTGGGGTCAACAACAACAAGCTTGCCCCCCCTTTTCTTAAAATCCAGTATGTGAAACCAGGTTCTTCTCCAGGACTGCTCGGGGTTATTACCAATCATTAGGCAGCACTTGGTGTCTGGAGTTGGTGACGACCCCATACCAGAATAGCCTGTAGTTGCCAGGGCTGTCATATTGGACGGGCCATAGCAAATATGTCCCTGACCCCAATTGTTTGGGCTACCAAACAGATTAAAAAAGCGTATTCGGTATTCATCGAAGGTCCTTCCAGTGCCAGAGCTGGTGCCCACTGCCTCAGCCCCATATTTCTCCTTTATCTCCTTAAGTCTGCCAGCTATCTCATCGAGCGCCTGCTCCCAGGCGATCTCCTGCCATTTACCCTCGCCACGTTCGCCAACCCTCTTGAGTGGATAGTTTAGCCGGCCAGGGTGATGGTAGAACTCGGCAGCATTACGCGCCTTAGAACAGGACGCTACGGTACGACGGATCATCTCAGCTCCAGGATGATCCTTGTTCTCTTCAATTTTAATCAGGCGGCCATCCCTGACTACAACCTGAACAGAACACCCGTTATGGCACCAGTGACAGTGCGATTTCTTGATTACTTCTGGCATACGTCACCCCATTAATTCGGGTGTCCTTATACTAACATGCTAACATACGCAAAAGCTATTACCACTATTTATTAACTTATAACACCTATTATAGCATTCGGTAAGTTAATCTGCCCCCATAAAGGCATAAAGCCAGGACTGCTTATCGACAAGACAGTATAACATCTCACTCGCGGGAAAAGACTATATTGTTAATATTCCCCTGCCCGAAAGCGTTGATAGCGATTACTATCGTAGTTATGATACGCGAGTGCTCGGTATTAATGCCCGTGAGTTCTTTACTGCCTGTGGTTGTACCTACTCGCCTTCGAGACGAAAAGAGGACCGAGGTAGCGGTAACCTGTCTGCTGCCAAATTTAAAAATAGAAGGGTTATTTGAAGTGAACCACTCCCTGCAGATCAACCTCAGCCGAAGCCAAAACGTGACGGTGCTGGCGGGCATAAATTGCCTGAGGAACCGCTACTGAAGAGAGAAAACACCCTTTGCGTGTCGCGGCTCTCACATCGGGGGCACTTTACCTCTTTTTCTTCATCTTGGAGATTGCGACGAACTTCAAATTTCTCATTACAGTTTCGACACTTGTATTCGTAAATTGGCATCTTTCACTCCCTTCCCATTAAGTATGAACCAAAAATACTCTGCATTCCCGTTGCCGATAATAAGTTTACCCATTGTCAGCTCGGGGGCTTCCTCGCAAGTAATCTATCATTGGCTGAATCACCAGCGGGACCACATCGCCAATCATATGCGGCATGAGGTTGTCCATTACCTTGGGCATCAGGTCCGGCATCTGCTCCCGCATGTAGTCGGGCATAGGTATACGTTCACCAACTCTTTCCAGCATCACCGGCATGACCTTGGGCATCATCATTGGGAGCAGCCTGGGGAACAGAACGGGGAACAACGGCTTCATTAACTCCAGACTTCCCGGGATCTTGCCCATGAAACGCATCATTTTACCCATACCCAGCGGCATAGCATCAATGAGCTCCGGCCACATGGTGCCCATAAGCTGTGCGAAACCTGCCGGCGTCATCAGGGCAATCATCTCCTCAAAGACAGCCCATTGCTTCTGCACCTCCGGCTTGGGGTCGGGCAGTTCATACCCCATCGTTTCGGCGGCGAAGCGTGCCAGGTCGATGGTCTCAATGGGGATATTTTTCTTCTCGGCGGTAACGCGGAACTGGAACTCGCAGCACGGGCACAGGGCCAGCAGCTTCTCCGCACCTGTGGCCACCGCCTCATCCATTCGGGATTTGCCGATTTCGGCCGCCACTGGTGGTTCTTTAATCAGGGTAAGCACGCTGCCGCAGCAATGGGCCCACTCCCGGTTATGCTCCATCTCCTTAAGGGTCACCCCTGGAATCGCCTTTATCATGTCCCTGGGCGCATCGTAAACACTAGACACCCGGCTGATGTGGCACGAGTCATGAAAGGTTACGGCCTGCTTCTTGCCGCTGTCCGGGAAGGCGAACTCACCGCTTTTAACCTTATCGGTAATTAGCTCAGAGTAATGCTTGCCTTCGATACCGTAGTCGATACCCAGCTTCTCCGCCCAGCGGGGGTATATCTGGCGCCACATCATGTCGCAGGCGGGGCAGGAGGTAACCACGGTATCGGCGCCGACCTCTTTAATAGCGGCAATGTTTTTCTTCATCGTCTCGACGAAGACATCCCACTTGCCGGCGACGAGCATGGGTGTGCCGCAGCAGTTCTCTTTATTGCCAGCGTAGGTAAAATCAACCCCGGCGGCGTCGAGGAGCCGCACTGCGGCGATGGGGATATCCGTCTCAACATGGCTGGCCGTGCAGCCGGCGAAGTAGGCCACCTTCGCCTTGTGGGACGGGCCGTGCTTCTCCCAGAGCTCCTTGGGGAACCAGTCGGTGCGGTTCCGGCGATAGGCAGCCCAGATATCGCCCTCCTTGTTGAGCGAGGCAGCCATCATCTCGAAGGGCGGGAAGGTCATCTTCTTTTCCTCATCGATAAGCTGGCCACGCAGCTTCATCCAGGAAGGCTCAATGGGTAGCGACGCCGAGCAGCGCAGGTTGCACAGCTCACAGGTAGTGCAGACGAGGATGGTATCCACCATAAACTGGTCCCATTCCTCGCGTCCCTCCATATACTCGCGCAGCCAGTACCACTTGCCGCGCGGGCTCTGGCTTTCCCAGCCGCGTCCATAGAACTGGTCACACTCATGGACACAGTATCCGCACTGGGAGCAGCCGTAGGCGTACCAGGCGACATCGGCAGGTATGCCCCGCACCGGTCTGGTCGGCCTCTCCCCGATCCGGGTAGCGACGCGGTTGCCTAGGGGGCGGATGAGGGGCTCAAAGGCCTGGGCGATACTCATGAAGCCGCCGACGGCGCCGCCGTTAACAACCTTGCCAGGGTTCAGGATGCCCTTCGGGTCAACTCTTTTCTTAAAATCCTTGAGGCGGCTAAGAATGTCCCCGCCCATTATCTTTTTAGCCTTACCGGCAAAATAGAGCCCCGTAGCATAGGCCCGGCCACCGTGCTTCTCGGCGATTTTCATAACGGTCAGAGACAGCGCAAAAACGAAATTATAGGAGAAGCGGCGCTGGTCGCTGGGGATAAAGCCGAGGATGACCACCTCCGGCTCACCGCTAGCGCCCTCCCTGATGACGACACCCTCTTTGACTACCGGCTGGTCAATCTTCTCCTCAATCTCGGCCATGACATCACCCAGGCTGGAGAGTGGTATAACCACCTCGGCCGGCACCAGGCTCGGTCCCAGGCGCTTGACAATCATTATCTTGAAGCGGTTCTTCCATTCATGTTCGGCGATACGCTCGCTGAGTAGCTCCGCCTGGCATGGCTTCATGACCTCGGTAAGCCCATCCACGACCGCCTTACTATCTTTCTTGCGGAAGGCCAGCGTCATGATGTAGGAGGCCGGCAGGAGCACCCTCTCCTCGACCGGGAACTCGAAGTGCTCCAGTAGCGGTGCCTTGTTCTTGAGTTCGGCCATGCGCGGGTTGATGAAAACCAGCGACCAGATGGGCAGTTTTTTCTCGATTATTTCCTGGGCCATCTTCTGCAGGTCATAGGCATCTGGGCAGCCGATGGCGACAACCTCCAGGTCTTCCAGCGGCTTGATGCGCAGGGTCACCTCGCTGATGAGCCCGGTGATACCCTCAGCGGACGATACAAGGTCGAGGTCGTCGCCGCGAAACTCCCTCACCGAGCCGTCGGGCATGACTACCCTGGCACTCAGGACATTTTCACGGAACCAGCCCGCCTCGAACGAGCCAATGCCAGCACCTCCCTGCGCCAGCCAGCCGCCAACGGTGGCCGACGGATAGCTGGAGGGGTAGAGCCGCAGTGTTAGACCTTGCTTCATTAATTCCTTGTCCAGCTTCTCCCAGACGATGCCTGGTTCCACGGTTACCATCTGTTTTTCTTTATCTACGCTCTTAATGGCACGCAGACGGTAGAAATCAACGACGACGCCACCCCGGACCGGTAGCACCCCGCCGTAGCCCGCCGAAGCGCTACCGCGCGGGGTGAGGGCTACCCCGTTTTGGCCCGCCCATTTCACCAGTTCGACTAGCTCATCCTCTGTCTGAGGCTGCACCACGGCGCCCGGAACGGTATTCCCAACGAAGGGTTTAACCAGTCCGGGCATGGCGGCGATGTCGTGCCCGTAAAGCTTTCTTTCCAGTCTACTGAAGGAGACGCAGTTTTCGAACATTTTCT
This sequence comes from Dehalococcoidia bacterium, assembly GCA_011191985.1. Classification (GTDB taxonomy): domain Bacteria; phylum Chloroflexota; class Dehalococcoidia; order Dehalococcoidales; family W111; genus W111. The sequence goes on along the minus strand of DUEU01000002.1, from coordinate 37,253 downwards.
GGAGGTCATTACGCAGTTTTTTACTGCTTATACCCATTTTCTTCCCTCCCCGGTACAGTTTGTCCTATACTTGTATCAGTCTGGAGAGCTTCCGGCTCTGGCGCAGCTGGTCAGCGATAACCTCATGCACCAGATCACAGGCGTCAGCTATCCTGGCATCAGCCAAACAGTAATAAACGGAGTTGCCCTCTTTACGCGGGGTAATAACACCTATCCGCCGCAGTACGGCGAGGTGCTGCGAAGTGTTTGATTGCTTGAGCTCCAGTATACCAGCCAGTTCGCTGACGGACTTTTCACCGCCGCGTAGCTCCTGGATTATCTGGAGGCGTTTCGGGTCAGACAGTGATTTACATAGCTCGGCTTGTAAGCGTAATACTTCATTTCTACTGTGATCCACCATGTTTGAGAAATCCTCCTTGAGACACAGTATATTAGTATATTTCAATATTAACATATAGATATATTGTTTGTCAAACTCACCGATGCCCATTAAAAGGACATCCGGGGAAAAGCAGGTTGGTGGCAACCATTAAAGCCAGAAAGAAGAGGGTCCCATATAAGCCCACCACCGGCCAAATTTGTCACCAGAGGCGGGGGCTGGGAATCAGCCCACTTAACCTACTGTGCTACTATACAGTCACGGTCTTAGCCAAGTGTCTCGGCATATCTATCGGGGACCCCCTCTCCTGTGCCGTGTAGTAGGCCAGGAGCTGGAGCACTATAGTATTAGTTACCGGTGAGAAAAGAGAGTTGACCTGAGGTGTTCTAATAACACGGTCGGTATATTTCTCGATTTCACTGTCGTCCTCTGGAGCGAGGGCAATCACCGGTGCGCCACGCGCCTTTATCTCTTTTATGTTGGTGAGGGTCATATCGTGAGTGCCATCCGGAGCTACGATGGCTATCACCGGCATCATGGGATTGAGAAGGGCCAACGGGCCATGTAAAAGTTCCCCCGCCGGATAACCTTCGGCATGAATATAACAGATTTCTTTAAACTTGAGCGCCCCCTCAAGAGCAATAGCCAGATTTAATCCCCGCCCGATGAAGAAAACGTTGTCACACACGGCGAGGTATCGGCCAATTTTGGCGATTTTCTCTTCTTCAGTTAAAACCATAGCTACCTTCTGGGGAAGTCCTCTCAACTCATCAGCCAGCTTTTTCTGGAAAGCAGGGTCTATCTTTCCCAGAGATAATGCCAGGAGATAGAGGGCAATGAGCTGGGCAGTGAAACTCTTGGTAGCGGCCACCGAGATTTCCGGTCCGGCCATAAGATAAAACGTGGCATCAGCTACTCTGGTTATACTGCTCCCGATAACATTGGTTATGGCCAGGGAGGGGCAGCCTCTTTTCTTGGCTTCTCTCAATGCCTTAATGGTGTCCGCAGTCTCACCGGACTGGGTGATGGCTATAGCCAGTGTCTTGCGCAGAATAGTGTCAGAGTAGTTAAACTCGGAGGAAAGCGCCGCGTGCACCGGAATCTGGCCCAGTTTTTTCAGGATATGCTCACCAGCCAGAGCAGCATAGTAGGATGTGCCACAGGCAAGGAGCAGGATATCGGTGAAGTCCGTACCCCCGGCTAATCCCGGCTCAAACTTTACTCCCGTGGCACTGATATAGCGCTTTACCATTTCGTCAATCATCTCTGGCTGCTCATGAATCTCCTTGAGCATGAAATGCTTATAGCCGCCCCTTTGTGCCTCTTCTATATTCCAGGGGACCTGCTGCTCCCTTCGCTCGGCTGGCAGCCCGTTGTTAAAAATCCTCACCGCTCCCCTGGATATAGAGCCAATATCACCATCCTCAAGATATATCACCCGCCGCGTTTGTTCCAGAATCCCGGCAACATCGGAGGCCACGATGAATTCCCCCTCCCCTACGCCGATCAACAAGGGGATTTCATTTCTGGCTACTATTATCCCATCGTATCCCGGGCTAATCACGGCAATAGCATAGGACCCGCTGATTTCTTTCAGCGCCCTGGCCACGGCGTCCAGCAGGTCACCCCGATAGTAGCTCTCTATAACATGAGCGATGACCTCGGTATCCGTTTCGGAGGTGAAAGTATGCCCTTCAGCAAGCAGCCTTTCCTTGAGTTTCTGGAAGTTGGTAATCACACCGTTGTGAACCACGGCAATGCGGCCATTGCAGGCAAGATGAGGATGGGCATTTTCCTTTGATGGTTTCCCGTGCGTTGCCCAGCGGGTGTGACCAATGCCTATCCTGGCCGGCGATGGCGGCAGGTTCTGCTGAAGCTTTTCTATCCTGCCCCTACCCTTGAAAACTGCTATCTCGTCTTCTAGAAGGGCGAGCCCACAGGAATCATAGCCCCGATACTCTAACCGCTTTAGGGAACTGATGAGTACCGGCAGGGCTTCTCTTTCGCCGATGTAACCCACAATGCCGCACAAATTCGCTACCCAAAAATCCGTGAATTCGGTAATATTATACCATTTACCACCTCGCCCGGCCCAATGAACGAGTGGTCACCAATCAGGCTACCAACGTCGATGGAGACATTAATGCCAATTTCCACCTTATCACCGATGACGGCGCCCAGCTTCCGTCTTTTGGTCTCTATCCCGGCGACAGCAATCTCTTCCTTATCCAGCCTCAGGTTGGCTATCTTGGCCCCGGCGCCAAAGTTGCAGTCTTCACCCACTATACTGTCGCCCACATAGTTATGATGGGGCAACTTCGTGCCTCTCATGATGATGGAATTCTTCACTTCGACGGCAGCCCCGATATGACAGCCAGACCCTATGGCCGTACTGGGGCGGATATAGCAGTTGGGACCTATTTCGCAATTCTCGCCGATGATTACGGGGCCAACAATGTATGAGCCGGCCCTCACGGTGGTGCCCCGCCCGATAGACACCGGCCCCTTTATGGTGGCCCCTGCCTCGACCTCTCCCAGGTTGCCACCAGCACTGGTGCTAAGCAGGGTCTCGTTAGCGGTAAGCAGGTCCCAGGGGTAGCTCACGTGGAGCCAGTGGTCAAGCCGTTCATAAGAGACCGGTGTGCCTTCATCAATCAAGAGCTGGAGGGCATCGGTAAGCTCATATTCACCCCGCACTGATTCCCCTGTCTTTGATATGGCCGCAAAGATGCGTTTATCCAGGAAATACAACCCGGCGTTGACCAGGGGGGAAGGAGGTGTTTCGGCCTTCTCCATAATCATCGTTACCCTTTTCCCCTTTACCCGCACCGCGCCGGTCTCCTTAGCATCTTCAGCTTCAATAAGGCACAAAGCAGGTGGTTTTTTACTTAGGAGCTTATCAATGTCAGGCGCCGTCACGATGATGTCCCCGTTTACCAGCAGGAAATTTTCGTCAATACGCTCCCCGACCATCTGCACGGCATGGGCGGTACCGTGCGGCTCCTGCTGAGTGACGTATTCAATACCGACTGCCCACTTCCGGCCGTCGCCAAAGTAGTCGCGCACAGTCTCATCATGATAGCCGACGACGAAGACAAACTCAGCTACGCCGGCCTTTTTGAATTCGGCAAGCAGATGCTCCAGTATCGGCTTATTGGCGATAGGGAGCATCTCCTTGGGCCGGGTGGCGGTGAGGGGACGCATCCGTTTTCCCTCACCCGCGGCTAGAACTACTGCCTTCATGTTATTGTTCTCTGAGACACTATTATAACATCTTCGCTATCTCGCCACTGCCTCTTAATTGATTCGGCCGGGCTTAAATGCTACACTACTTCCCGTACCTATGGCTTATACCGTTACCAAGGAAAGTTTTGCCAGTCTCACCTCATGCTGGGCAGACCCAGACAATGGCCTGAAGTGGGCGATACCTTTCGTATTACCGCCGTGGCTGGAAGTGTGGTGGCAGACATTTGGCCCCGAAGCCGAGCTTCATCTGGCTGCGGTCAGGCAGGGGGAAAAGGTCATCGGCATTGCTCCCCTCATGATTAAAGACAGGTCAGCTTCCATAGTCGGCAGTGCCGATGTCTGTGACTATCTGGACTTCATTGTTGCCCCGGGAAGAGAACGCGATTTCTTTAAGACGTTACTTAATGATTTGAAGCAGAAGGGGGTCAGTCACCTAGACCTGGTGTCGCTAAGACCCGACTCCGCGACAGTTTCCTATCTGGTGGAAACCGCCGAAAAATCGGGGTGCCAGGTTACTTCGCAACAAGACGATATTACGCTGGAACTGGACCTGCCGACCACCTGGGACGAATATCTGGGGGTGCTAAAAAGCAAGCAGCGGCACGAGGTCGGGCGAAAACTAAGGCGGTTAGAGGAGAGAGGTAAGATAAACTATCGTGTTATTGAGAAGGGTGAATCTGTCCCGGATTTCATGGCTGTTTTTATAAAATTGTTTTCGGAGAGCCGGTCGGACAAAGCAACATTTATGACCGAGACGATGAGGGCTTTCTTTACCTCCCTGGCCGAAGCCATGGCTGAAGCCGGACTGCTTAGGTCAGCCGTTCTGGAACTTGATGACATACCGGTGGCGGCGATCATGGGTTTCGACTACAATAATACCTTATACCTGTATAACAGTGGCTATGACCCTGAATACAGTCCTTTCAGCGTGGGCATACTCTCCAAAGTCCTCTGCATTAAAGACAGCATCCAGACGGGGAAGAAAAGGTTCGATTTTCTAAAGGGCGGCGAACATTATAAGTACCACCTGGGGGGAAGAGAGGTACCGATATATAGCTGCCAGATAGCGTTCGGGTGACATTAACCGGGCTATACTCTCTTAATATTTACCGATGAAAGGGCGGCGACGGTGGCCAGAAAGCTCAAATTAGCCCTGCTCAGTGTCCACAGCTGTCCGATGGGTAGCCTGGGCGGCAGAGATACCGGCGGCATGAATGTTTATGTCCGTGAGCTGGCCGGCCAGCTGGGGAAAGAGGGACACCTGGTGGATGTCTACACCCGTATTCACGACGCCGGTGAGCCTCAGATTATAGAGCTGGGCCAGAATGCCCGACTGGTCCATCTCAAAGCCGGTGAGAGTGCAGACATCCCCAAACTGGAAATATATAACCATCTGCCAGAATTCGTTTTTAATCTGGAGAACTTCAAGAAGGAAAACGGTCTTCGATACGACCTGATATTCAGCCACTACTGGCTTTCCGGCTGGGCCGGTAAGTCTCTGCAACTCTCGTGGGACGCCCCCCACATCATAATGTTTCATACCCTGGGCGCTGTTAAGAACGCCCTTGGCATCGGCGAGGATGAGCCCGAGCTTCGCATCGAGGCAGAGAGAGACCTGGTCAACTACTGTTACGGCATCATCGCCGCCACTGAGCAGGAAAAGGAACAGCTCATTGCGTACTACAATACCCCGCCGGAAGCTATCAGCATCATCCCCTGCGGCGTGAACCTTGACCTGTTTCAACCTGTGAACAGCGACGATGCGAAAAGACATCTTGGCCTTACCAGTCATAAGGTCATCCTGTTTGTGGGCAGAATAGAGCCAATAAAGGGCCTGGACTTATTACTCAGAGCCCTGACCTATTTGAAAGACGAGCCAGGCCTCCGGCTTCTGATAGTCGGTGGTGATATTCACAGCCGGGATGAGGTGGCGAGATTACAGCAGCTGTCTCGGGACTTAAAGATATCGGACCTGGTCACCTTCACGGGTTCAGTGAAGCAGACGGAGCTACCCGCTTTCTATAGCGCCGCTGATGTCTGTGTCATTCCCTCCTATTCAGAAAGCTTTGGTCTGGTGGCCTTAGAATCCCTGGCCTGCGGGACACCGGTGGTCGCTACCCGGGTCGGCGGCATGGAAGAAATTATCCGCCAAGGGGAAACAGGATATGTGGTGAAGAATAACGACCCCCACCTCCTTGCCGAAAAGTTATCCCTTATTCTTGCCCGGGCAAATAGTAAAGACAAGCGAGTCAATGAAATGCGGGCGTCAGTGGTTAGATTCGGCTGGTCGAGTATCACCAGGATGATTGCTGAGGAATGCCAGAAGGTATTGGCCGATTATCTGCCCCATAACAACTAGTCCAGCCTCTTTTCATACCATAGGCTGCTATCCCATACTTCAAAACCAAGAGAGCGGTAAAGAGCAATGGCGGCTGTGTTTTCACTATCAACCGTCAGTTGAGCGAACCGCAGGCCCTTACCCTTAAGATAGGCTAGGCCCGCCAGCAACAACGCCCTGCCGATGCCCTTATTTCGGTAGCCCGGCTCTACCCCAAGCATAAAGATTTGGCCCGTGCTTTCGTCGGCGCGTGTTTTTTCTGCCGGCTCTATCCTCGTCCAGCAATAGCCAACGGGGCTTTCTCCCTTATAGGCGATGAGTATCCCTTCCAGAGAGGTGTTGCTCATAGAGCAGCGATATTTTATTGCCTCCACCGTGTTGGGACTGTATCCCCAGGTACCGGCAAAGGAGCGGTTCTGGATTTCGACCAGTTTTCCCTCATCACCATCCTGGAAATGGCGAATCGGAAAACTGGAGGCCGACATGGTGGGGTGGAACTCGGCAAGGTCAAGTCTGAGTTCGTGAAAACGGCGAACCGGATGGAAACCCAGCCTGGCCAGCAACCTCTTGGCAACGACTTTGTCCTGGCGAACCGGCACATGGACGGCTTTTGCCCCTATTGCATTGGCCCGCTGCGCAGCATAAGAAAAAAGCCTGGTGGCTAAGCCCTGCCGGCGGTGCTCTGGAACTATGAAGCAATCAAGGATGACCCGTCCAATGCTCATCTCCGGCCGGACATCCAGATAGCCAACAACTTTTGCCGAAAACTCAACAAGAAACAGGTCTTGCTCAGGCGAATAGTCTGGCGGCTCTAAACTCTCGTGGATTACCTGTGGTGAGAGACGATATCTTCCCGGGGACGACCTCGCCGCTTTGACTTTTAATCGGGCAAAGCGGCTGAAATCTGAGGCACGATAATTTCGAAAAATGTAGTCACCCATCGCGTGTGCCAGTACCTTCAGGCACACAACATTGTACCAAGCTAGCAGATGTTATACAATTCAGGACGGTAGTTTATGTAATCTTATTGAGGGAGCCTATGAGTGCCGTAAAGCCTGCTCAGGTGATGGTAGTTACCCCCCATCCAGACGATGCTGAATTTGGTGTCGCCGGCAGTGTTGCTCGCTGGGTGCGTGAAGGGAAGTCTGTTATATATGTGGTCTGCACCAATGGTGATAAGGGTACCAGCGACCCTAACCTGAAACCAGAGGAGCTGGCCAAGATACGCGAAGAAGAGCAGTTGAAAGCAGCCAAACTACTAGGGGTAAGAGAGGTCATATTTCTACGGCACCCTGACCAGAGTCTGGAGGATAGACCCGAATTCAGGAAAGAGCTAGTGCGCCTGATAAGGATTTACCGCCCCCAGACAGTGATAACGGCTGACCCCTACCGACGCTATATCTGGCACCGTGATCATCGTATCACTGCCCAGGTCACGCTGGACGCTGTCTTCCCATACGCCAGAGATGTACATAGCTACCCCGAATTGCTTCAAGAAGGCCTGCAGCCGCACAAGGTCAAAGAGGTGTTGTTGTGGGCGTCTCCCGAGGTGAATTATCGGGTGGATATTACCGACACCTTCGAGACCAAGTTAGCCGCCCTACGCTGTCACCAGAGCCAGGTCGGCAATGAGCTAGCCGCTAACCTTGAAGAGTGGCTGAGAGAGATGGCCTGGGAAATGGCCGAGGGTGAGGATTTCGCTCTGGCTGAGGGTTTTCACCGGGAGCAAATCTGGCGGTAACCCGCGCCATCGTTACGAGGAAAGCCAGAGCACATCCCCGCAAAGACCGGGAGGGTGCGGCCGCGAGGAAAAGATGGCAAACTCTGCCTTCTCCTTCTTCAGTATTGTAGAATCACCATGGCCAGGATACACCTGCGTGTCGTCAGGCAATATAAAGATCTTCTCGGTTATTGACTTGATGATTTGATCCAGGCTATGTGGTGACCTGGTTGCTCCCGGCCCTCCCGGGAAAACAGTATCCCCGGAAAACAAGTATTTATCAGTCAGGAAGCACAGGCTACCCGGAGTGTGCCCGGGGGTGTGCAGCACCTTTAGTTCAATATTACCGAAGGGGACGGCATCGCCGTCATTCAACAACACTTCGGGGCATGAGGGAAGCCGGGCAGCATCCAGGGGGTGAGCCGCTACCGGGACCTTTAAAGCCGACCGCAGCTCAGAAAAGGCACCAAGGTGGTCCATGTGGTTGTGGGTCAGCAGTATGAATTTGGGACTGGTCTCCTTAAGTCTATCCATAATTACCCCGGCATCGTCCGGGGTATCGATTAGTACGCTATCCCTTGTTTTCTGGCAAATTACTATATAGGCATTGGTACCGAACGGCCCCAGCTCAAGCTTCTCAATCTGAATACTGCCATCTTTTACCATAACTACCATTCTTTATCTCCCTTCTATCAGCCGGACAGTTTTGCCTTCCCTAGCCTCCATTGTACACCCTTGATTGATAAAAACAACATTATGCTGGGCCCAACAACAGGGCAGGTCATGCCTCTCAACTCACTCGGTAGCTGGATTGACAACCGGAGCAATAAAGACTAGATTACAGCTAGATTACAGATTGAAAGCACGGAATATATCTTTAAGGAAGGCCAAAAATGGAATGGTATGATTTATTATCGGACGGTTATGGACGCGTACTGGAATTTCTAGAACGTGTGCTTGACGGGCTCACTCCAGAGGACCTCCACTGGCAACCCCGCCCTGGCTGTAACAGCATAGTTTGGCTGGCCTGGCATCTGACCCGCCAGCAGGATGCCCAAATAGCGTCTTTGGCCGGAGAGGAGCAATTATGGATCAGCGGTAAATGGTATGCCAAGTTCAATCGGCCGGCTGACCCTGGAGATGTTGGATTTGGCCATACTCCGGAACAGGTATCAGCATTCCAGTCTCCAGATACTGATACTTTACTCGATTATCACCGTGCTGTTCTAGAACGTACCCAGCGATATATACTCACTTTATCAAAAACCGATCTAGACCGAGAGCTCAATGAGCCATGGTTCCAGCCTCTCCCTACAGTAGGGGTACGGCTAATCAGTATCATGAACGACGCCGTCGTACATGCTGGCCAGGCAGCTTACGTACGTGGTCTGCGCCAAGGCAAGGGATGGCAAAAGTACTAGCCGTGAAAATACTAACTTGACAAGTGGAAGCGAATTATCGGGGCGGGGCACTCATCCTAAAAATGCTCTTCGCACTGAATCATCAGCCATAAGCTCCTGGACATTACCCTCCAGAACAACCCTGCCTACCTCTATTACGTAGCACTTCTGAGAGACCCTGGTCACCAAACTGGCATTTTGCTCTACCAGCAGAACAGTAATCCCGCTCTGGTTAATGGTCCTGATGGTATCAGCGAGGAGATCGATTACTACCGGTGCCAGCCCCAGGGAAGGCTCATCCATCATAAGCAATTTGGGCCTGGCCATTAAGCCGCGACCGATGGCCAGCATCTGTTGCTCACCACCACTCAGACTACCGGCTTTCTGGTTGCTTCTCTCCTTGAGGCGAGGGAAAAGCCGGAAGACCTCTTCCATATCGGCCATCATGCCTCTCTTATCCCTTCGTAAATAAGCACCCAGCTTGATATTGGCCATTACACTCATGTAAGGGAACAGCCTTCTACCTTCCGGGACTTGGACGACGCCAAGGTCAACGATTTGGTTAACGGCCATTCGATTTATCTTCTGGCCGGAGAACTCAATTTCACCCGAATACAAGGGCACCAGCCCGGATATGGCTTTGAGAATGGTGCTCTTGCCGGCCCCATTAGCGCCAATGACGCTGATGACAGACCCTTCGGGTACCTCTATGGAGACACCCCTTACCGCTTCGGCCGTCTCGTAGCGTACCGTTACATCTTTCAGTTTAAGCAATGACTTCGCCGGCTCCAAGGTAAGCTTGAATAACCTCCTTGTTCTCTCTAATATCCTCTGGCGAGCCTTCTGCAATCTTCTTGCCGAAATTCAGCACGACGATTCTCTGACACAGATTCATGGCGGCTCTCATATTGTGTTCAATTAGTAGGATGGTCAGGCCTCTTTGCTCCAATCTATCGATGAGCTGCATTGTTGTCCCGACTTCCTCCGCGTTCATTCCCGAAAATGGCTCATCAAGCAAAAGTAGTTTTGGCTCTGCGGCCAGGGCTATGGCAATGCCGAGCAGTCTTTTATATCCGTGAGCCAGGGTTCCCGCAGTGGTACCTGCCACAGGTTCCAAACCGACCAGTTCCAGGATTTTATGAGAACGCTGCAGGATTTCGGCCTCTTTTCGCCTGCTGCTCTGGGTGTGACACACTGTTTCCCAAAAACTAATCCTAGGCCTTAGATAGTGGGCAAATACAATGTTTTTGAGGACGGTAAAGTCGGGGAAGATGTTGGTTGCCTGGAAAGTTCGGACGATACCCTTTCCGGCTAAGTAATGCGGTTTTTTAGTGGTGATATCCTTACCTTCAAATACAACCCGCCCCTTTGTTGGGCGGAGAAAACCGGTTACCAAGTTAAAAACTGTTGTTTTCCCGGCGCCATTGGGTCCAATCAGACCGACGGTTTCACCCGGTCCGATGCTTACATCCAGGTCGCTGACCGCTGCCAGGCCGCCAAAGTGCTTTGTTAGCCCCTCTATTTTAAGCACGCTCTTGCTGCTCCTTAAAAAGCCTGCCCGCTATCGTTTTCAACCGTCCTGGCAGTCCGACTATGCCTTCGGGCATAAGAAAGATTACCAGCATCAACACCCCGGCAAAGAAAAACGGCTGAAACTGCTTCAGGGGTCGCATAACCTCGGGTAGTATGGTTAAAATGAATGCCCCGAGGATTGGCCCGATAAACTTTCCCGATCCACCCACTGTCATATATATCAGGATATAGACTGTAAAGAGAAAACCAAATGTATCGGGGGCAATTGCCATAATATACTGGCTGTAGAAGCCGCCGGTAATACCGGCAAAGAAACAACCGATGCTAAAAGCGAGTACTTTTAAGCCAGCTGTATTCACACCAACACTTTCCGCTAGGGAATCTGACTGCTGAATGCCACGGAAGGTGAGACCGATACGGGAATGCTCAATGGCGTAAAGCATAATGAGAGAAACCAGCATGATAACCAGTACCAGGTAATAGCAATTTACGCTGGAGGTAAAGGTAATATTCAATATTCCGGGAATAACAATTGGGTCTGGTCGTGGGATATTATAAATCCCATAGCTCCCGCTAGTTAGACTTCGCCACTGCTGTGCCATAAGCGTTACCATTGCAGTTAAGAAGATAGTAACTATGGCAAAGTAGATGCCTTTTAATCTAACAAATGGGAAACCAACGAGGCCAGCAATAACAGCGGCAAGAAGTCCAGCCAGCAACAGGGCCACCCAAGATGAGAGGCCCAACTTCACAACCAATAAGGTTGATGTATAGGCGCCGATAGTCATCATACCGCCATGAGCCAGAGACAGTTGTCCTGATAAATTTATTAGACGCAGGCTGCTGGCTAAGATAATATTCATCACCGTCAAGATGAGAATGTGAGTGACATACGGCCCGGTAATGAAAAGCGGGATAAGAAACGGAAATACTGTCAGGATACCGTAGCTCAATATCCAGATTAGAATCCTCTTATTCATGTCCCGAGATTCCCTGCGGGCGAAATAGCAGAATGATAATAATTGCGCCAAATCCAATCAAGCCGGCGATATGCGTTGTAGTCAGGATTGGCATAATACCATCAATAAGCCCGATAATCAGGCCGCCAACAACGGCACCGGGAATGCTGCCCAAACCACCCAATATTATCACGGCAATCCCTTTCATTAAGGCAAAGCCGCCCATGGTCGGACTAACGCTGAATATAGCACCGACCAAAGCTCCAGCTATTGCGGCTAGAGCGCAACCCAGAAACATAGCCGCCATCGAAATACGGTCGATATTTATCCCCTGCAGAGCAGCGCCATCCCTATCTTGAGAAATAGCGAGCATTGCCTGGCCGGTTTTGGTCATTCTAATAAAGAGAAATAGGGCTGCTACCAGACCGAAACCAAAAAGTACAATACTCAGCCTATCCCAGGAAATTGCAACGCCTAGAATCTTTAGTACACCTGTAAAAGGACTCATATATGACCGGGGATCACCACCGGCGATAGACAAGACAACATTCTGTAGTATTAATATTAGCCCAATAGAAGCTATCGCGGCACGATCAAATTGTCCGCGTAATGGGCGAAAACAGAGGCGCTCCAGAACTATGCCAAGGCCACCCATAAGCAGCGTGGATATGACCAGAGCCAGGAAGAAATTGAGACCAAGGCTAGTAGTGATATAATAGACACCATAGGCACCAATCATATAGATTTCACCGTGAGCCAGTTGCACAATATTCATTATGCTCAGAACCAATGTCAGGCCTAAGGCTACCAGAATATAAATCCCGGCTGATGAGAATCCGTTTAGTATGCTTTGTAACAGAGTACTTATATCCAACTTACTTCTCTATCAATACAATTGAGGACCTACCGCCATTTTCCTAGTTAAGAAGCACAGTCCGCCTGCTCTCATCAAACCTAGGTGCCGCCTAGGCATACTCTTGTCTATGATATTTTAATAATCCACATATAATTCATTAAACCCGATAAATGCCCACCAATTATAAAGCCGGTTAGTATGCGAACATACGATAATAACCGGCTCCCTTTTTGCTTCCTTCTGTGACTAATTATACACGTCACCAGACCAATATTAACAGGTCTTCTCTGGTAATAACCTATTCGCCGTTATAGAAATGCCCGGCTAATCTACTCGTTTTACAAATTCAAACTCAACCTTGCCATTCATAATTTTGGAAATTGAGATATTATCCGGCTTCAGCATATGATTGAGACCACCAAGATCTTCGCCTCCCCAAGTTCCCTTGCCCCATGGTGTATCGACGCTTTCCATACTCTCCAATGCAGCCACTACCTGGTCAGTATCAAAGCTCTGTGCTTTCTCAATACCTTGCAGCATAATCCACGAGGCAGTAAGGACCAATGTGCTGTCGAAGAAAAATGGGGTTTCGGTCTGCTCTACCAACGGGCGAAGCTCTTTTACTATAGGTGTCATCTTGTCACTTAATACGTCAGGAAGTCCATTATAGAATTCATAGGCGTATTCTGGCTTTAACATACTATTTATTAAATTAGTGTCACCGAGACCACATGGTGCCATTATAGGACCGGTAAAGCCTAACTCACGCGCCGAGTTTATTATAGGTGCTGCCCATACTGCTAGACCACCAATACCGTCAATGACATCAGGCTTCTGTGCCAACGCCTTGGTAACTATTGGATAAAAATCTTGTGTGTCATTCGGGTACCGCTCCTGAAACACTACTTCTAATCCGCGTTTTTGAGCCTCTTGGGGAGTAACGACGCCGGGAACATCCATGCCTGGGTCATCAGGCATGAGTATGGCAACTTTCTTTACCTGTGGGTAATTCTTTAGTAAATAATCATAATAGGTAGAAATATGATAGACGGTCATAACAGCGTCAAAATGGTAGCGATTTTCCGGGCCAAACATTCCTGGGTCACACTGCATGGCGCTCACACGTATGGCTTTTGCCTCCTCACAGACTGGTGCCAAAGCATGGACATTTGGCGGGATGACCGGCATAACTATGAATTTAATCCCGGCCTGTATCAGTTTTTGGGCGGCAGCTACTGCGTCTGGTGGTGATGACTTATCGTCCTCCACGACAATTTCAATGAGGTATTGCTGACCATTGACGGTAACTCCACCCCTCTGGTTAAAGACATCTGCCGCAGGTTTTGCGGCATCGAACACCGCCTTCAACCCCGGCGCCAATGGACCGGTTACCGAAGTAATTGCACCTATCTTTAAAGTCTTTGATTCAGCTGGCTCTTGGGTACAGGCACTCATCAGTGGCAGCAATACCACTGCCAGTAATAAGAAGGAAACAACAACTAATAATGAGACCTTTTTCATTTTTTCCTCCTCAATATTTGTCTCGTCTATAGGCTACCTGAAAAATCTTATATCAGATGATAATCCTATTCACTGCTTTTGTCAAGCGTTGGGAGCCTTATTCTGGAGAGGGAGTTGAGCATCTAGCAGGTAAAGCGACAGTCGTTATGAAGCCTATTATAGGGTGACCAACTTCTTTATCAGCAACCAGAAGCGAGAAATAACAAGAAAAACAGTGACCGCCCGTATTTATTTGGTCAACTTTTAGTTTTACTGATGGCGCTCCTTGGCAAAAATAGCTGCCCCCAAGGCCGCCGTTATCTGTTGTTTCTCTGGAATTATTACTTTCTTGCTAAGGTTCTCTTCAATCGCCTTAACCACCCCGTTATTCTTAGCCACTCCTCCGGAAAAAACTATGGGCTCTTCGTAATTAATTTGGCCCCCAATACCCATAGCAATCACCCTCTTGGCAATGGATATACACATACTGTAGGCTATGTTTTCTTTAGTTTTGTGTTCCGACAGAAGAGAAATTATCTCCGACTCAGCGAATACGGTGCAGATACTACTAAGAGTGAGGGGCTCCGTGGACTTTAGTGAAAGAGTGCCAAATTCGGTTATAGGGACTTTCAATATTCTTTCCGCTAAGACTTCTAAGAATCTTCCAGTTCCGGCCGCGCACTTGTCGTTCATTTCGAATTTAGTAACTCCGCCATCCTTATCCAATTGGATTACTTTGCTATCCTGTCCACCGATATCGATAATGGTTCTGGCTGAAGGAAACAATAGCCTAGTTCCCTTGGCATGGCATACTATTTCTGGTAGCACTTCGTTAGCGAACGAAATCGAGCGGCGACCGTAGCCTGTTGCCACAATGTAGGCAACATCATCCCTTGGCCGCCCGGCTTCCCGCAAAGCTAATTCAAGAACATCGGCCCCACTTTGCTGCCGGTCATAGCTCGTCAGTATCAGTGAAAATGTTAAAATTTCCTCTTTTTCATTAGTTACTACAGCCTTTGTAGTAACCGAACCGATATCAATACCGACAAACACGGGTTGGTTTAACTCTTTCTCATTTTTATTATCTCGCATATGCTCTCAATTCTGGTTCTTAAAGCTTCCTCGCTATAGTCCCTGTCCTCCCAAGAATCTCCCTCGATGTAGAACGTGGGCAGTCCACATTTTTCCTCGACCATCCGGGCCAGCAACCGGTGGCTACCACCCAGCCAGCGGTCAAAATCGAAGAAGCCGAAGACCATGGCATCAGCACCATACGTTTCAATTTTCTCCCGTATCTGCTCAGCCTCATAGCCGATATTGCAGTTGGGGCCCATCCTGAACCAGGTTTCGGCCGCGGCCATATAAGGGTCTTTAAACGTGGGTGGTGTCACCTGCTTCTTGGTAAGCACAAAACCTAAACTGAAGGGCAACCGCACCCCATTTTCCTCAAATATTTTAACTACCCAAGGGTTATTGGCCGGAATCCCCCACATCATCAATTTTGGCGCCCCGGGTAATATACCTTCCTTATTGGCCACTCTCTGCTTCAGTTCCTCAATTAAAATATCCAGCGCTTTTTCCATCGATTCAATGCCGGTGTTATAGGGCATAAAGAGGAGGGTCCCAAAGAGGTTTGTGTCAATGGCGGAGGCCGGTTGCGGGTCGCAAGCCAAAAGTCCGTATAACTCAAACAATTTACCAGCGTACCTCTGCCAGATATTTACTACTTCTTGAACTTTATCGTCAGTTACCTTAATGCCTATCTCTTTCTGGACGAATTCGAAGCCGTCTCTCATCTGGCTGGCCAGATACTCAACCCGCGATACATCCTCATCCTCTACAGCACCCAGAGGCTGGTCGTGAGGTATACGGGTGACATATGTTTTCCAATTAGGGTCACACTTGAGCTGAATGTATTCATCCATCTTGGGGCCTTCGTCACAGATCAGACCCCATATCCAGCTTATGTCCGGTGAGGGAATAACCCCTAAATTACGAGCAGCATACCTTGTTTTATTCAGGGCACAGTGGCGGCACCCGTATGACGCGCCCCCTCTCTCCGCGTTTTCCAGGTATGGATTGAGTTTGTGGAACAAGAGGTTTAGCCCCCCACCAATACAGGCATCCGGGAAAGAAACAAATACCTTATCCGGTGCCGTTAATTTAAGGGCGTAGTAATAGTGCAGGTGGGCCGGCAGGATGCCGTATACTATCTTCGCCCCTTTCTCTCGGTATTCATCCCCCCTCGTCAGGTCGATCAATTCCTTGATGTAGCTGCCTATGCTCAACCTGACACCTTTCAGCCTTAGGTCAAAGTAGGTAGGAATCCTTTCCTCGGTAGCGTATTTAATATCGCCTTCGGTCAGACCAACCTTGGCTGAAGCTTTACGCCACAGAGGTAGGTATTCTGACATTTCGCTTTCTTCAAAGCCGGCTAGTCTTAAGAAATCTTCATATATGTCTTTGGCCATTTCATCGACTCCTTTTCTGCTTAATCGATTCAATGAAGCTTTCAATTCGTGTTGTTAGCGGCCCCATAGCCTCTCTTGAATATTCGTAGGAGGACTCGAGCTTCAAAAAGGGAGTGTTTATTTCCACCATCGCCTCTGAAACTATATTGCTCTCCAGACTGTATATCTCATCAAAAGTTAGTTGATACCACACTACGCCATCGATGTTAAAATCTTTTACAAGGGTTTTTATAAATTCCACTCTTTTCTCCCAGGCTGGTTGAAATATAGATGGCGGCGTTCTTTCCAAATAATAGGTTTTAACCAGGTTTGCTATTAGGTCACCCTCAGTCTTTACATTCCAGGCACACTGTCTCATTCCCTCGTCCAGCAACTCAGCGACTATCACGCCACCGGAGTCTTCAATTAGCTTGGGAACGACATAGTCGCCTGCAGCTATTACATGACCAACTAGGAGTATTCTGGGCTCTTTGCCGGTGAAAGGACTTTTACCTTTTTGTAGTTGCTCGTACAGATTATTAAGCTGGACTATTAGCACCTCCGGGTCGCCGTAGAAGGAATAATGATTGAGCCGAATAAAGTCGTAACCGCCGATGCGTGGCGGCTGTTCTCTTCTTAGTAGATCGATCTTTTTTAAAGCGTCTCTTATTTTGTTAATACTCTCGATTGAGCCCTTAAGCTTTTCGTCCGTTATCGTATGGCCAGTTAGAGCTTCTAATTTCTCCTTTAGTGATATTAACTGTTTCTGGTAATAATCCCGGGAGAGCGACTTGTCCCAATCAGGAGGAACACCCAGCCTCGCGAGCGGCAATTTACAGTATTCGCATACATCTGCCAGCCTTGCTTCATGACAATCACTGGCTTGTATTGCTATGAGGTCAAGGATCGGCACCATCGGGTCTATACCCATTAAATGATAACCAATTTGCGATCTGGAGTATGGGCTATAGAAACGAATTAAATAAGGCATTACCGCGTCCGGCGGTTCGGGTTGTCCCCCCCGGCACAGCAAATACGGTGACGCACCAGATGCGATGATTAACTCTTCTGGAACAAATCGGCCAATGTAGCCAATCAGCTTAACACCCTTCCCTTTTTGTTCCTTCAGTTTCTCGGGTCGGGTGCGGGCAATTTTAGCCAACTCTTCAATGGTATTCAATGAGTTCACCTCCTTACTCAACATCAATCTGGCTTATAATAACAAACTTATCTAGGTCTATCAATAACAAAAGAAGATTGCGTTTTATAAGTCGGTAGCTTCAGGCAACATTAATATAAAATCTATCAAGATCTGCCTCCCCTAACAAGCCAATAGTCATAATAGGAGGTCAGCAAGATAGTGTCAATTACTGAAAATATTTGGCAGTGAATTGAGACTGGTAAGACGAGAAGCATTGTCAAAAATAGCTATTACCAAGATGAGCTAGGAATCATATAAACCAAATCCTTCCCTCAGGATCCGGGAAACCGTTTTCAGGTGCTCAAACGCAGCTTCAACTAGCTGCTCTTCGGGTTGTAACAAACAACTGCCTTGTCTCTCCGTGGCCACCGGCTCATTGCTGGCGCCAGCCTGCCCGACATTCTTGAGACAACAGCGAGCCGGCGCAATAAGGGCCTGTTCGGCTACCCGCTTCACGGTAATATCAGTATTGGCGGCAACGACCTCCCAGTAATTACGAAGAAGCGCTAACAGGCCCTCCGGAGTCTCACCCGCTAAAGACGCAGAATCGGTAGGGACAATCCCCCAGGATATTATGCCCCCGCTTTTCAGGAAGCCAGCTACCGCGGCGGCGTATCCCTTGGGTAATATTTCCATCTGGTAAGCGTCAAAAGAGAGCAGTGCAGTGCCCATACCCAGCAGGTACGGCAGGTTAACATTGGCACAAAGGTGCAGGGCCCCCGGGCCGGCGAGACTGCCCAGAAATTCGCGGTACTCCCGTTTGGCTACCAGGTCGTCATACCCGGAAAGGCCGCTGAATACCCAGCCCAGGCCGGGCTCATCCATCCAGACGAAAGCGTGTTGGTTCTTTTCTTTCAACTCGGCGTACTGGGCATTAACCTTCCGGCTCAAAAAATCAAACAGTACTGTTCTGACCGCCTCGTTGTAGATAATCGGTACGTCGTTTTCGTCAAATACCTTAAAGCCGAAGCTTACCGGACCGATGACCTGCCCCCTGATGGCCGGATATTGGCCCAGGTCCTCAGCCAGAAACCGGCGATACACCGCGGAGTATTCATCGGTTAAAGTAAAAGTGGCCGCATCCGCCATTTTCTCCGAGTATTCAGCCAGTCCCTCGGCAAACCGGGCGGAATCAAATGATATCCTCTGATTGGCCACATCAATTACTATTCCCGGGAAATGCTCCGACGCCTGCACATACATATCCTCATAGTAGCTGACGCGGGGTAACTGCGGCCAGAACGAGATATCCAGGCCCAGAGAAAGCTCAAGTGCTCTATCTATATCGCTATGGGGCATAATCCCCATGGCCGTAGTCTGGCAATTGCCCCGGAAACCCATACCAGCCGGTTTTTCACTATCGCTGCTCGAAGACATCAACAGACCTCTCCTGAAGTCACACTATCACCTTTAACGGGCAGGAGCCAATCAGAAAATATGTTTCTTATAGAGCGACTTTCGAGAAAATGCGGTAGATAGCGCTACTATTCGCTGCCTTTTATCATGACCAGCATCATCTTGAACTTGCTGACCGCCTTCATCTATATCAGGCGACGCTCGCCGTCCGGCTTATTCCGCCGGATTGGCAACGCGCCCGACAAAGAGTATTGACCCGGTACTAATGTCGCGGATAAAGAATAGGAACGGCCGGTCCAGGCTCACCTCCACCGGTCCGCCAACGGGTAGCGCTGTTGCCCTCATGATTACCGCCGTCGCCGCAGCCGCTTCGGTGCCGGCTTCATCGACCGAGACAAATGCCTTATGGATTACGTCCGATATCAAGAGCTCACGGCCGCCCGTCATGCCGGAGAAATCGGCGCCGTCCGAGAAGGCCACTGGCATACCCATGGTCGCCAGGGTCTTTTTCAGGCTGAACTCAGATTCGAACTCAAATTTTGGCATGGTCAGGATAACCTGCCGGTGCTCTAAATCTGGTATCATGGCCGCTACCTGCTGAGAATCTAACGAGCTTTCGAAATCCTCAAACCGGCCCAGCCGGGGCAGCAGGATTATCATAGCCAGCTCACCGCCGTCGTACGGCAATTCCACAACCTGATAACCATCACCCTCGGCATAGCCGAACTCCTCCGTCTGGTGCATCATGGGGACAGTAACTTCGCCACCATCGAGCAGGTAGAAAGTACCATCCCGGGTGTTACTCTCTTCAAAGGGGTACTGCCAGGCAGCATTGAAGTAGATGGCATTGGTGAGCACCAGCCGCGTGAGGAAATTGATGGCACCCTGCGGGATCAGGTCATTGATCCTCTCTTCTGTCTGGTCACTGACCCACTCATTAATGGTAATGCGGGACTCTTCCGGGTCACTGATAAAATCAAGCAGCCGGAGACCGGCCCCATAGTTCTCGGCGAGCGTATCCAGGAACTCGGTAAGAAACTGGTAGTCCTTCTGCCCCCAGATGGCATTGACGATATTAAGGCGAAACCCCTCACCGTCCTTGCCCTGGGCACCTTCGCCACGGCTGGCCAGCTCAATATCCAGGGCATTGAAGGCCCGGTGCAGATCATCCTGCGCCAGCAGAAAGTGGAGGGTATCCGCCATCTGCTGTTCTGTCTCACCCCTGGCGCCGGCGTAGGTCATGGCCAGAGCCAGCGAAATGCTGTGGGGAGAATAGAACAGGTTACCTTCTTCTTTATCCCTCAATTCCTGATATAAGTTGAAAGCGAAATCGCTGTTGCCCTCAACCAGAACAGTCAGGTCAGTCTGGCCGGCCTGCGGCGCAGTATCGCGGGGTTTCTCCGATTTCAGCACATTCCCCGATACGGGCTGGGCACAGGCCACCACACCCACCAGGACGACAGCCATGATAACCATTAGCAATTTTTTCACATCAACCTCCTTCGGCTCTTTGCTACATTTCCTGTAATTATAAACGATGGGAAACTGCTTTGGTTAGCCCGAAGACCGTTGAATTGCTAATTTAGCAACAACCAGATTATAGTAACACGGTGTACAAAACCTGGAGAATCAAGAAGGTTAATTAATGCGAGCAAGATTATGGCCGCGTATGGCCATCAGTCTCGCCCTGCTGGCACTACTGGTATCAATACCGCTGCTCAGCGCCTGTTGTGGACCAAGTGAGGCACCGCCCACCCCAACAACTCCACCGGCAGCAGGACGAGACCAAATAGGGTTCCCCAGTTACGCCGGCCAAAATATATTTTATTTGGGAAGTCTCCTCATCCATTAACCAGCCGACCAAGCGCTGGCAGTGTTAGGGCTCTAAGTCCCTCCCACCGCCTTTGCCCGGTACGTCTCCCTCAACTCCCTCTTTAGAATCTTCCCGGTGGGATTTCTGGGGAGCGCGGCCACAAAATCCACCGACTTTGGTGTCTTATAACCGGCCAGGTGCACTTTACAAAAGGCGATAATCTCCTCGGCGGTGGCTCTGGCTTCTTTCTTCGCTACCACTACGGCGTGAACTCTTTCCACCCAGTACGGGTCAGGAACGCCGATAACCGCCACCTCCAGAACAGCAGGATGCCGCTGAATGACCTCTTCCACCTCCCGGGGATAGATATTTTCCCCACCGGAGATTATCATATCCTTTTTCCGGTCGGCAATATAGATATAGCCCTGCTCATCGCAATACCCCATATCGCCGGTATAGAGCCAGCCGTCTCTCACGGTAGTCTGCGTGTCTTCAGGCTTACGCCAGTACTCAACCATGATATGCTGGCTTCGCACTATTATCTCGCCCACTTCGCCGGGCGCAACATCTTTGCCTTCATCATCCACGATTCGGACGTGCACGCCGATATCCGGCCGGCCCGCCGAGGTGAGCTTCTTCTGTTCCGCTTCCGGTCTATCCAGGACATCATGGTCCTCCCGCGACAGGTGGGAAATGGCCGGGCCGCTCTCACTCTGCCCGTACCCCTGGGCCAGGACCGGCCCGAACACTTTTACCCCCTTCTTCATCACCTCCAGGGGCATGGGCGAGCCGCCATACCACAGGAACTTAACCGAACTGATATCATACTTATCAAGGTCAGGCAGGTTAAGTATCGCCGCCAGATGGGTTGGCACAAAGTCTATATGGGTAGCCCTTTCCTCCTGGATAATCTTTAACGCGGCCGCCGGGTCAAAGGTTTTCAGGAGTATATTACACCCCGCCGTGTACAGGGAGGACCGGAAATGGCTATTGCCGGCAATATGGAAGAGAGGCGTTATCTGTACCCGCCGGTCACCGGCCTGCAGACACATATCTATACTCAGCGTCCGGGAGTCATCCACAAAGCACCGCTGAGTATACAGGGCACCACGGGGAATGCCGGTGGTGCCACTAGTATAAATGATACAGAGGGGGTCGTCCTCATCTATGTTAACCACCGGCTCCTGCCGGCGGTGCGACGCCAGCAGGTCATCATAATCAACCAGGCCTGAGGCCGCGCCTTCCAGAGAGATATAATTCTCAACCCTGGGTAAACGTGGCCTCAGGGAGTTGACCATTTCCAGCAGCCCAGCCCCAACGAAAAGGGTGTTGGCCTCCGAATAATTAATGATATAATCAAGCTCATTCGCCTTCAATCTCGGGTTGAAAGGCGAGGCAATAAAGCCCCCCTTCATCGCCGCCCCGTAAATGTCAGCGTATTCCAGACAATTCCAAGACAGAATACCGATTACCCCCCCTTTTTTCACTCCCATATCATGCAGGGCGTGTATCAATCTGTTTACCCTGACGTTGAACTGGGAGAAGGTTACCCTTTTCTTCCCGTACACGAAGGCCTCATTGTCAGGATACAGCAGCGCATTCCGGTAGATGATGTCGGCGAAGGTGCCAATCTTATAACGAGACAGCTCTTTCAATACATTCCTGGCTGGCATTTTACTCCACCTCGTTGATTCATAATATTGCTGCCACCCCTGTTACCGCCGGTGAGCTTCCAATTATCGTCGCGCGTGTTTATCATGCCCCGATACCAGTCCAGTGGCCGGCCCCCGCCGACCTCAAGGCCGATTTTCCGGGCCGGCAACAGGTAATTTTACCATGAACTCGGCCCCTTCGCCAGGCTCACTCCTCACTTCTATCGTCCCACCGTGAGCCCAGACTATCTCCCGGGCGATGGCCAGACCGAGACCGACCCCGGTCCTGACACCGGTAACCTGGTAGAACCGCTCGAAAACATAGGGGATCTGTTCTGGCGGAATTCCCGGCCCGCTATCGGCTACCCTTACCTCAGTGTAGCCACCGGCGGACCGGCTGGCGGTAAGACGCACCTCACTACCGGCCGGGCTATTTTTGATGGCGTTGTCCAGCAGATTGCTGAACAACTGTTCGAGGCGGTCTATGTCCCCCACTACGGTCACCGGGGATTCGGCGGCTGTCTCCAGCCGGATACCCTTTTCCTGCGCCTGAATACTGAACAGCTCATGGCAATGCTCCAGAAGCTCGCTCAGATTGACCGGCTCGTGGTTTACTTTGAGCTGTCCTGACTGCATGCGGGCCAGCTCCAGAAGCTCGTCCACCTGGCGCTTCATCCTTTTTGACTCATCGTTTATAATCCGGGCTGCCTTCAGCCTGGTATTTTCATCGCCGGCGGTGCCGTCAACCAGTGCCTGGGCGAAGCCCTGGATGGCAGTAATCGGGCTCTTCAACTCATGGGAAACGTCGGCAACAAAGTGACGCAACTGTTGCTGCGATTGGTCCACCTTTTCCGCCATGTCGTTGAAGCTGGCCGCCAGTTCACCGAACTCCCGGGGACTAGTGACCGGTATTTTCTGGTCATACTCACCACGGGCTATCCTCCGCGCGGCCCCAGTAACCTGCTTCAGGGGACGGTACACGGAGCGGGCGAACAGAAAGGCCAGTATCAGCGAGATAACCAGGGCGGCGATACCGGCCAGCAGGAAGGGCCGAAAAAGACTGGCCAGAATGGCCACCGAACCGGTCTGCGGTACGGTAAGGATGAGGGTGTCAATAGGTACTTTCTCCGAGGTGGCCAGCGTGCCCAGAGGATATGCGGCAAAGATATATGTCCTGCCTTCAGTATTTTCAAACCGGCCCTGCGTGGGCTCCAGGATATCCTGCGGCAGGCCGCCTGGCGGCACTGCTATCGGTTGTCGATACGGCGGCTGCCCGGGGGTTATCTGCCGGACGATATTGCCATCGCTGCTGGCCATGATAATATAGACCTTATTTTTTTGTGCCTGCTCCTCAAGGTTAGCCCAGAGCTGCCGGGACGTCACATTGCCCAGAACCAGAGACCTTACCTGAACATATATAGGACGGGCCATGTTATCCAGACGCTCCATGGTCAATCTATCGCGGTAACCCTGGAGCAGCACGGTTACCAACAGAGCCACCAGTCCCAGACATATGACCACGATCAGGGCATAGGTAGCAAAAAGACGGGTCCGGAAGCTCACTCACTACCCCCGGCCAGCGTCATTTTGTAGCCGGTGCCACGGAGCGTTTCTATGTCAACCCCGGAGCCGGCGATTTTATTTCGCAGGTGGTTAACATGGACGTCCACGGTACGGGTCTCCCCGTAGTAGTCATACCCCCAGACCACCTCCAGCAGCTTTTCCCGGCTTAAAACTATGCCCAGGTTCCGGGCAAAGGCGGCCAGCAGGTCAAACTCCTTGGTTCTAAGTAACACCGGTTTCCCCGCTACCTTCACCTCATGGCGCAAAAGATCCAGGCGCAGGTTACCCATTTCCACTATTTCATCGGGGGCGACCCCGGTATGATACCGGCGCAGGACAGCCCTGACCCTGGCCACCAGCTCCCTGGGGTTGAACGGCTTGGTCAGGTAATCGTCGGCACCCAGCTCAAGACCGACTATCTTGTCCACGTCTTCCCGACGAGCAGTCAGCATAAGAATAGGTACGGTGCTGTTGGCCCGTATCTGACGGCAAACATCAAGGCCGTCGATGTCAGGCAGCATCAGGTCGAGAACAATAAGGTCGGGGCTAAGCGCCTCGCGTTTTAAGAGGGCGTCCTGGCCGCTGGTAACGGCTTCAACCTGGTACCCGTCACGTTCCAGATAAAGCCTGGCCAGCTCTATGATATTAGGCTCGTCATCAACAATAAGAATAGTCTGCATGGTCTTTATCCATTATACCAGAGCTTTCAATTTTTCCCATACCGTTGTCCATTAAATGTCGGGTAGAGTAAGGACTTTCGCCCATGGTAATGCCTGGAGGCAGACTGGCACGGGCTTCGTCTAACTCCAGGCAACACCTCAACTCTGGATATAGGTTAATATTACCGATTTGGTGCAATAGCGGAGTTATCCTCCAAGGGGACCGGCCTCTCCAAGATATCGGCGGTGGGTGGCTCAACGATTACTATCGGCCTCCAGCCGGGGAAGAACCCGGGTTTCCTGGCCAAGAGGAGATAGCCGCCGGCGTTTTCGAAGGCGTAACTCAATTTGCCATTATCATCGGTTGTACCCAGGAAAATACCATGGACATCACAGGCTTCGGTAACCGCTGCATCGATAGCCACCTGGTCACCGCTCTCCCGGATACCGGATACGGCCGCCTTCAGGGACTCGACATCTTCACGGGTAAAAGCCCAGACACCGGCCTCCCCGACCGGGTTTTCAGTGCCCCGCCGGTAGACGGCTACGGTAATGTCTTTACCGACCTCGGCCCGCCACGGGGCACGAATGGCCAGCACCCTAGGCAGCATCCCGACGGCGATTGGCCTGGAGTCGGGCAGGTATCCCCTCTTAACGGCAACGAGAACGAACCGCCCGGCACTATCAAAGGAGTGCCAGAGCTTGCCTTTCTCATCGGTCCGGCCCAGAAAAGTACCGTGAACATCCAGCAGTCTCTCGTAGGCATCCGACTCCGCATCGAGGGCATCATTATCCCTTAATGCAGCCACTTCCTGCCTCAGCGTTTCTATCTTTTCCCGGGAAACCAGCCAGACACCGGCACCCTCAACCGGCTCCTGGTCCGAGCACCTGAAGACCGTCATGGATATCCTAGTATCCACCGGTGCCACCAGCGGCGCCACGATAGCCAGACCATCCCGCAGTCTCGATGCCGGGTTCGCGGTGACATCGTCGCTATCCTGGGCCAGGGCTGATAGGGGGATTGCGGCCACCAGGAGAAGCGCCATCACTACCGCCATTATTATCGACCACTTTTTCATCTGTTTTACCTCCTTAGTATTTTTGGCTGAGGTTAACCGCCAGTCTTGACCGGGGCCCCTGCATCACTCCTGTTGGCTAACTTCTCAACCTACTTAATATAACGATACGTTTGTTATCCCGGTATTACCGTTATGTAAAATCTCTGTAAAAAGTTGGCCGGGCACAGGGGAAAAGGGGCAAACAAAAAAGAACGGGCGAAAACCGGGAAACACTAGCAACCCTTGGCTGGCATCGTGTTATAATCAAATAATAGCCGGCCTAGAATTAACGTACTTGAATTACCACGGCCGAATAGAGTCTGATAAGGTACAAATGGCCAACGAATCTAAATGGTACCAGCTATCAGTGGCTGAGGCTATAAAATCTCTGGCCACAGATGAGAATGGCCTCTCGTCGACTGAGGCAAGCAAGAGGCTGGCCAGATACGGCCATAACGAACTGGTATTCAAAAGGCGAGGGGCGCTCGTCCGGCTGTTAATGCAATTTAACAGCCCCCTGATTTACGTGCTGCTGGCGGCGGCGGCGGTTACTGCCTTTTTGGGCATGTGGGTTGATACTGGTGTTATTCTGGCCGTAGTCCTGGCCAACACCGCCATCGGCTTCATCCAAGAGGGCCGAGCCGAGGCCTCTATGGAGGGGCTCCGTCGGATGATGGTGCCGCAATGTGCCGTGTTGCGGGACGGTAGCAAGAAAGATATACCGGCCCGGGAACTGGTCCCCGGCGATGTCGTCCTCCTAGCGGAGGGAGACCGTGTCCCGGCTGACCTGCGTCTGTTTTATGCCCGAAACCTGAGCGCCGATGAAGCAGCGCTTACTGGCGAATCGGTGCCGGTGTCGAAAGATACCGAGCCGATTGCCAAGCCCGACCTGCCGCCGGCCGACCAGTACGGCATGGCCTTCAGCGGCACTTTCATCACCCGCGGCTCAGGACGAGGGGTGGTGGCCGGCACCGGCGAGGCAACAGAAATCGGCCGCATTGCCCGTCTCATGAAAGAAGCACCACGCACGGTCTCGGCACCCCTTATCAGAAAAGTCGCTCAATTTACCAGAATCCTGCTCATAGCCATCCTTTGTCTGGCAGTCCTTAACCTCGTGCTGGGCGTTATCCTTGGCTACGATCTGGTCTATTCTTTTCTGGCCTCGGTCTCCCTGGCCGTAGCCGCGATACCGGAGGGCCTGCCGGCCATACTGACCATTGCCCTGGCTGCCGGCGCCCGGGCCATGGTGAAGAGAAACGCCCTCATCAGGCGGCTACCAGCCGTAGAGACGCTGGGCAGCACCACGGTGATATGCTCGGATAAGACCGGCACCCTGACCAAAGGCGAGATGACCGTGCTTCGGGTATATGCCGGCGAGAGTGACTACGAGGTGACCGGCGCCGGCTACGAGCCCAGCGGGGAGTTCCTCCAGGACAACAGGGATATTGACCCGGCCCAAAACAGTGCCCTCTACGAAACACTGACCGCCGGCCTCCTCTGCAACAATGCCACCCTGGAGAAGGCCGAGGACGGCTATAAAATATTAGGCGACCCCACCGAGGGTGCCCTGGTGGTCTCGGCTGCTAAGGCCGGTCTAACTCAGGGCATCAGGAGACTGGACGAGATACCGTTCGAGTCGGAACACCAGCTCATGGCCACCCTGCACCATGACCAGGAACGCAACGTGATTTACGTGAAGGGGTCGCCAGAAATGGTCCTGCGTCTGTGCCAGAAACAGCTGGTCGACGGCAAAACAGTACCGCTGGAGACCAAAAGCGTGCTGGCCAAGGCCGACGAAATGGCGAAGCAGGCCCTGAGAGTGCTGGCTCTGGCCTATAAAGATGTGGGCCGGGACAAGAAGGCACTTAAAAGAGAGGACTTAAATGAGCTTGTCTTTCTGGGGCTGCAGGGGATGCTGGACCCACCCCGGGAAGAGGCGGTAGAGGCCGTGGCCAAATGCAAAAGCGCCGGCATAAGGGTGGTGATGGCCACCGGCGACCACGCCCAGACGGCCGAGGCAATCGCCCGACAGCTGGGCATCGGTAAAAACGGCCGGGTTATTACCGGTGAGGAGCTGTCCCGGATGACCGACCGGGACTTATTCCAGGCCGTGGACAGGACACATGTCTATGCCCGGGTATCTCCGGCACACAAATTCAGAATAGTAACGCAACTGCAAAAGAGAGGACAGGTCGTTGCCGTCACCGGCGATGGCGTAAACGATGCCCCGGCACTGAAGACCGCCGACCTCGGTATTGCTATGGGGATAAAGGGTACCGAGGTAGCCAAAGAAGCCTCCGACATGGTCCTCGTTGATGACAACTTCGCCAGCATCGTGGCAGCGGTGGAGGAAGGCCGGCATGTTTACGAGAACATCCGCAAAGTAATTCTGTACACGCTGCCCACCAACGGTGGGCAGGCACTGCTGATAATGGGGGCGATAGCTCTAGCGACATTCGTGCCTCTTTTCGCAGCACGGCTGCCTCTGGAGCCGGTACAGATACTGTGGATAAACCTGTATGACGCTATCGTCCTGGCATTACCC
This sequence comes from Dehalococcoidia bacterium, assembly GCA_011191985.1. Lineage (GTDB taxonomy): Bacteria > Chloroflexota > Dehalococcoidia > Dehalococcoidales > W111 > W111. The sequence goes on along the minus strand of DUEU01000002.1, from coordinate 9,025 downwards.
CTCCTCTGGGAGCCTCGTGAGAAGGGGCTGCTGGAGAGACCGCCGCGAGACCCGAAAGAGCCCATCGCCAACGCCCTGTTCTTCCGCAAGGTAGGGCTGGTATCCCTGGTGATGGCAGCTTCAGGGTTCGTAGTGTTCTACCACTACGGGATGCCGGCAGTTTCCGGCACAACGGTAAACGAACTGCTGCTGACTCAAGCACAGACGGCGGTGCTAGTCAACATCATGCTGGTACACATCTTCTATCTGCTCACGGCACGTTCACTGGCCCTCTCGGCATTCAATATGAACCCGTTCTCAAATAAAATGATCCTCTATGGCATCGGCATAACCATAGTCCTCCAGCTTTTCCTGGTCTACTCCCCACCATATACCGGCATCAACTTTCTCAGGACGGCGCCATTCCCCGCCGGTTGGTGGCCATTTATCATTCTGCTAGCCCTGCCAGGTCTGCTGGTAATCGAGCTGGAGGAGTTCCTGGTTGAGCGGTGGCAAAAGTACTTTAAAAAAGCAAAGGAAGGTCAATAACGAATATAAAGGCCTGGCACAAGCTGGGCTAAGGTGTCCATATCGTAATCTCCAGGAAATGTCATAGTATAATGACTCTTAAGACGGTATCAGACGGTGGCGAAAAATGGCCTACGATAACCGAAGGAATTTTCTTCGCGAAGAATACACCGCCCGTATAAATCGTGTCATTGATTATATCGAAGCCAATATCGGCAAAGAACTGTCTCTGGCCGAGCTGGCCGGAGTAGCCCATTTCTCCCCCTTCCATTTTCATCGGATATTCAGCGCCATGGTGGGTGAGACGCTGAACGGGTTCATATGGCGTATCCGCGTCGAGAAAGCCGCCGACAGGCTTATAAACAACCCCCGGAAATCCATTACCGAAATCGCCCTGGAATGCGGGTTCTCCGGCTCGTCCACCTTCGCCCGGGCCTTCCGGGAGGCATTCCACATGAGCGCCCGCCAGTGGCGCTCCGGCGGCTACCTTCAGGCCAGCAAGGCTGGCAAAATAGATAGCAAAGAGAGTCAAGTGGTTAGCAACAGGCGGCAAGACTTCGACGTCTACCCGTACTATACTGAAAACATGAGCAAACAGCTGTGGAGGGTAGAAATGAAACCTAACAAAGAACTGATTGCCAGCGTCGAAGTCAAGGACATCGCCGACATCCATGTCGCCTACATCCGCCATATCGGCCCCTATGCCGGAGACCAGCAGCTCTTCGGAAACCTGTTCAACCGCCTGTGTACCTGGGCCGGACCCCGCGACCTGCTGCGTTTTCCCGAGACGAAGTTCGTTACCATATATTACGACAACCCGGAAATTACCAATGAGAGTAAGCTGAGGACGGATGTCTGCATAACCGTACCGGCGGACACCCAGGTGGACGGAGAAGTCGGCAAAGCGACGATACCGGCCGGTAAATATGCCATCGCCCATTTCGAGATAAATCCCGAACAGTACGGGGACGCCTGGAATGCTGTCTACGGGGGCTGGCTGCCAGAGAGCGGCTACCAACCCGACGACCGTCCCTGCTTCGAACTCTACCTCAACGACCCCGAGACACATCCCGAAGGTAAACACATCGTAGACATATATGCGCCAGTAAAACCGCTATAACCCGGGCGTTTCTTCAGAGCCGGCCCCTGGTGATAAAGGTGTGCAACTTTCTATCAACCAGCAGCACCCACATAAACAGCACCAGTATCACGCCTCCGATGATTTCCGGGGTATAGACGGACGGAGTATTCGGCAACTCATATAAAAGTCGCTGAATCCAGCCGGTGAGGTCCAGTCTTTCGAAGGCAACGCCGTAGATTGGCCAGAAAAGGGTATGCGGCGAAAGCCACATCTGGTCAAATACGAGGTGGGCAAGGGTACCAAAGGAGAGGGGCAAAAGCCAGGTACGATGGCGGCTAAGATATAAGTAAAGCCCGCCCAGAGTAAGCAAGATTAGAAATAACAGGGTGTGGCAGAATATCCGGCCGTTGCTAATGGCATCCCTGAGTAACCACTGCCCCAGGGGCTTATCAATGATGTCGGGCAGCAGCGAACCCACAAGCAGCAGCCTGATATCAACGCGCTCTCCTAAAGAGGCAAACCAGGCTGTGATGCGCCGGGATGGGGGATGCCGGGTCGTCCCGTCCCCAGCGGAATGTTCCGGGGCTACCTCCGGGCGCAGTTGGGGCACTCCGGTAAGGGCACCGTTCACCAGCACCGCCGCTCCCAGGGTAAGTCCAAGATGGGCTAATAAGAGCATCCAGTTCTTTCCTCTCTATGGATAATAACGGGTAAGTCCATCTTTGACAAGCAGAGGGATGAGGTCGCCCAAAATTGCCAATAACACCAATCAATGCTATACTCTGAAAAACTGGATGGGTAGTTTCCGATGAAAAGGGTTGACGGTCGTTCTTATGATGAGCTGCGCCCGGTAAGAATAATACCAGGTTTCCAGGCATTTGCCGAAGGCTCGGCCATGATAGAACTGGGCCAGACCCAGGTGATATGCGCGGTCAGTGTCGAGGAGCGGGTGCCGGCCTTCCTTAAAGGGGACGGCAGCGGCTGGATTACCGCCGAATATGCCATGCTGCCCCGCGCCGCAGTCAGCCGTACCCCCCGTGATTCGTCGCTGGGCCGGGTCGGCGGCCGAAGCCAGGAAATCCAGCGTTTCATCGGCCGCTCACTGAGAGCGGTAACCAACCTCAATGCCCTGGGCGAGAGGACCCTGATAGTGGACTGCGACGTGCTGCAGGCCGATGGCGGTACCCGGACCGCGGCCGTCACCGGCAGTTACGTGGCGCTGTACTTGGCCCTGGAAAAACTGGTGAACATGGGGATACTGGCGACGATACCGCTGCGGAGCGCGGTGGCCGCCATCAGCGTTGGCATCGTGCACAGCTACTCCATGCTCGACCTGTGCTATGACGAGGACTTTGGCGCCGCCGTCGATTTTAACGTGGTGATGACGAGCAAGGGGGAATTCGTCGAGGTGCAGGGCACGGCCGAAGGCAAGCCCTTCTCAAGAGAGACCATCGACTCGCTGCTATCTCTGGCGGAAAAGGGCATCAGGCAGCTTTTTGAGATCCAGCAGGATACCATCTCACGGCTGAAGACAGGGAAAACCCCCTAACTAAGGGCGTACCTGACCGCTACCGAAGATAATCCACTTATAACTGGTCAATTCTCGCAGTCCTAGCGGCCCCCGGGCATGCATTTTCTGGGTGGAGATGCCAACCTCAGCCCCCAGCCCGAACTGAGCGCCATCGGTAAACCGGGTGCTGGCATTGACGTAGACACAGGCCGCGTCCACCTCATTGAGGAAGCGCATCGCTGCCCTATATTCCTCGGTGATAATCGCCTCGGAGTGGCCAGAGCCATAGCGCTCGATGTGCGCCAGCGCTTCATCCACGGAGTCCACCACCCTGATCGCCGCCACCAGCGCCAGGAACTCCTTCCCCCAGTCCTCATCTTTGGCCGGGACTAGATTCAAAGAACTGCCCTGCTTGAGAATCGCCAGGGCGCGCTCGTCGCAGTGCATTTCGACCCCGGCCTTGTTCCACTCCGCAGCCACCAGTGGCAAATAGCGCCCGGCCACATCCTTATGCACCAGCAGCGTATCCAGGGCATTACACACCGTAGGCCGCTGCACCTTAGCATTATAGGCAATAGCCACCGCCCTGTCCAGGTCGGCGCTCCGGTCCACATAGGTATGGCAAACGCCAATGCCGCCGCTTACCACCGGCATGGCGGCATTCTGGGTAACAAACCTTATCAGCTCAGCCCCGCCCCTGGGAATCATCAGGTCAATACAGTCCCCCATCTTGAGCAGATGGCCTACCAGCGCCCGGTCAGTGTTCTCAACGAACTGCACCACCCCATCCGGCATCCCCACCCGGGCGACCGCCTCCTGGATAACCCTCACCAAAGCCATGTTGGAGTTGATTGCCTCCTTACCGCCTCGCAGCATGACGGCATTGCCCGACTTCAGACACAGGGCCGATATGTCAACTGTTACGTTGGGGCGGCTCTCGTAGACAGCACCGACCACCCCCAGGGGGACCCTTTTCCGGCCGGCCTGCAGGCCACTGGGCAAAATGCGCATATCGAAGACCTCGCCCACCGGGTCAGCCAGGGCCGCCACCGCCATCACGTCGCCGGCGATGGCCTCAATGCGGCCGGCGTCCAGCAGAAGCCGGTCGAGCATGGCAGCGCTCATCCCGGCGGCCCTGCCCTCTTTGTAGTCAATTTCGTTGGCGGCCAGGACTTCATCCTGCCTAGCTATCAGGTCGTTTGATATATTATGTAAAGCCTTGTTTTTTATCTCGGTAGAAAGGTAAGCCAGGCGCCGCGACGCCACCCGGGCTGCCCAGCCCTTCTCCTCAAGCTCTTTTACCGTTTCCATCTACCTCACCCCCTGTATCCCCCTCTCCTTCAAAGGAGAGGGGGAAGATTTTTAGGAGAGAGACTCCGTCTCTCTTTGACTCTCTCCCTACTTCCCTCTTCCTTCGCTCACTCCAGCGGGCCGGTGCTGGTGAAGTGGTAGAGGTAGCGGGGGGGCACTCCTCTCACCACGCGGTTGACCAGTTTCTTTACATAGCAGCCGCCCCGGCGTCCGTCCTCAAGTTCAATAACATACCGCTCATTCTCACGGATATTCAAAATATTCATGAGGGTAAACTCCCCCCACCAGTGGGCCGATTCCGACTCCTGGTCTTCGTGCAGTTGATAGTTGATGTCATCAACGAACTGCTCACTGCCGATCTGGTAGAGCTTGCCCCTACCCCGTGAAATCTCCGTAACCATATCAACTCCTTAATCCAAGACGACTAAATTATTGCGGTGCACCACCTCAGCACCATAGTCATAGCCCAGCAGAGCGGCTATCTCCCCGGAATGTGCCCCCTTGATGGCGGCAATATCACCGGAGCTGTAACTGGTTATGCCACAGCCCAAATGGGCCCCGTCCGGGTCATAAATATCCACTATGTCGCCGCGCTGGAACTTACCGGTAACCTGCTGGATGCCAGCGGCGAGCAGGCTCCGGTTCTGCTGGCGTAACGCCACCGCCGCCCCGGAGTCCAGCACCAGTTTTCCCCGGGCGGAAAGACCGCTCATCATCCAGCGCTGGCGACTGTCGAGCCGGGCAGGCGCTGGCAGGAAAGAGGTGCCCAGCTTTTCGCCGGCTACCAGCCGCAGGATAACATCCCGCTCCCGGCCGTCGGCGATAACCACCGTCACCCCGGAGGCCATCGCCAGCCTGGCTGCCTCAATCTTGGTGACCATGCCGCCGGTGCCAATAGCGCTGGCCGTGCCGGCGGCCAGCTTCTCAACCGCCGGGTCTATCCGCTTTACCTCGGTGATAAGTCGAGCGTCAGCGTGGCGGTGGGGGTCAGCGGTATATAGCCCGCCAACGTCGGCCAGCAATACCAACACATCAGCGTCTATCAGATTGGCCACCAGCGCCGATAGATTATCATTATCCCCGAACTTGACTTCCCCAATCTCGTCCACCGCCACCACGTCATTCTCGTTGACAATGCACAACACCCCAAGTTCAAGCATGGCCAGGAGCGTGTTACGGGCATTCAGATAGCCCGCCCGGTCGGACAGGTCGTCCTTGGTGAGCAGCGCCTGGCCGATGGTAATATTATGCTGGCTAAATAGCCGGTCATAGACATTCATCAAGCGGCTCTGCCCTATCGAAGCCAGCACCTGCTTCAAAGGAATACCCCTGACCTCCCTGGCCAGCCCCAGTTTCTCCCGGCCGGCCGCAATCGCCCCCGAAGAAACGACCACCACCTCCCGACCCTGCCGGTGAAGCTGGGCTACCTGTCGCACCAGGTCGGACATGACTTGTTCGTTCAACCGGTCGCTGCCGCCGGTGAGCAGACTGGTACCAAGCTTGACCACTACCCGACGACAGGAAAAATCCCGAGAGTCCAGCCCGGGCTTGATATTATCGACCTCAGCCACCTGCCATCAACCTGTACAAATTTGCTTCATTATACCAAGCTGTTACCAGTCTAACAAGGGGACACTGCCCGGCGGTAGGCCGGTTTGCCGAACCACCACCACTATGCTAAGATTTTTAAGAGGGCTAGTCGATTGCGGCTAGCCCTAGAGGTGTTTGGAGAGAATATGCCGGTAGAACTAACCCCTTTGCTCGGCCTCATCGAAGAGTTGCCCGGCTACCGCCGGCTGCTGGCAGAGCTGCCCGAGCCAGCCGCCAGAACCAGGGCGGTCTTGCTCGACGCGGCCAAGCCATACCTGATTGCGGCCCTCTACCGGAAGTTGCCGCTGCCGATGCTGGTCGTCACCGCCCAGCCCCGGACCAGCCAGAAGCTCCACGAACAGCTCTCACTCTGGTGCCACCCCACCCCGGTAAGACTCCTCCCTGAGCCCGAAGCCCTACCCTACGAGAGGATTACCACCGACCCGTCTACCGAAATAGAGCGACTGCGGATACTCTTCACGCTGGTCAGCCGAGACGAGACCCCACTTATCGTGACCTCGGCCCTGTCGCTGGCCGGAAAGACAACGTCCTACAACGATTTTACTGCTAATATCGACACTGTCTATAAGGATACGAATATAGAGCCACTTCAATTGCTTAATAGATGGGAAGCTATGGGCTACTGCCGGGAAGGTATCGTCGAGGTACCGGGCACAATAAGTCAGCGCGGCGGTATCGTTGATATCTACCCCCCCAGCAGCGACCGGCCGGCTCGGCTGGAGTTCTTCGGCAACACGGTAGAGAGTATCCGCCTCTTTGACCCGGCCACCCAGCGCTCACAGACCGAAGTGCCTTCCGTGGCTATCGGCCCGGCCACCGAACTGCTGACGCCGTTTCTCGACAAACCAAGGACAGAGCAAGTGCTCGACTCTATCGACCTGTCCATCCTAAGCTCCGAAGCCAGCCAGCAGTTCCGGCAGGAAATAACCATGCTGCGGAACCGGCAGAGACCCCGCCACAGCCACTTTTACGCGCCCCTGTTCAACCAGGACAGTATTCTAAGCTACTTACCCGATAACGTCCTAGTGATACTGGATGAACCGGGGGATATAGAAATGGCTATTACCGACCTCGATGCCAGGGCCAGCCAGTTGCGCCAGGAAAAAGTAGCCCGGGGAGAGCTGCCACGGGATTTTCCCCGTTCCTATTTCACTAGCAAGGAACTGCATATGGAGAACCGGCGGTGCCTGTCTCTGAGCAGATGGGATGTCCCCGACAATACCCCCGCCCACCGGCTGGAGTTCGCGGCAGCCCCCGGCTATGTAGGGCAGCTGCCAGCCTTCATCAACAAGACCCGGCAGTCGGTCAAGCAGAAAAACCGGGTCGTCATCATCAGCCACGAAGCCGACCGCCTGTCGGAACTGCTTGAGGAAGCGGATATCATCGCCCCGCCGACCAGCGAAATCGGGGAACTGCCCCCACCCGGCTCCCTCACCCTTATTCCGGGGACAGTGGCCGAGGGGTGGGTGATGGGCAGTGATACCTGCCTCTTTACCGACGCCGAAATATTCGGTTTCGTTAAACAGCCGCGACCGGCCACAAAGCGACCCATACCGCACCACAAGCTCCTGGTTGAGATTACCCCAGGCGACTACGTCGTCCACATTGAGCACGGCATTGGCCGGTTCGCCGGTGTTACCACCATTAGCAGCAACGGCAGCCAGCGGGAATACCTTGTCCTCCACTATGCCGGCGGTGACCGTCTCTACGTGCCAACCGACCAGATAGACCGCGTCAGCCGCTACATCGGGGCCAGCGACCAGCCACCGAACTTAAGCCGACTGGGCACCCAGGAATGGACACGGGCCAAGCAGCGGGTCCAGGAATCGGCGGAGGAAACCGCTCAGGAACTGCTCAGCCTTAACGCCACACGGGAGGTCGTTCACGGCTTTGCCTTCTCCCCGGACGTTGTCTGGCAGCAGGAGCTTGAGTCCTCCTTCCCCTACGTGGAAACACCCGACCAGATAGAGGCGATAAGACAGGTAAAAGAAGATATGGCCCGTCCCCGGCCAATGGACAGGCTGGTGGCCGGGGATGTCGGATACGGCAAGACCGAGGTCGCTATGCGGGCTGCCTTCAAGGCAATTATGGACGGCAAACAGGTGACCGTACTGGTGCCGACCACGGTGCTCGCTGAGCAGCACCTGGCCACCTTCAGCCAGAGGCTGGAGGCATTCCCCGTTAATATCGAGGTACTAAGCCGCTTCCGGACCGCGAAAGAGCAGCAGGCTATTATCGACGGGCTGGCCCGCGGCACTGTGGATATCTGCATCGGCACCCACCGGCTGCTGCAGAAAGACGTCGTTTTCAAAGACCTGGGACTGGTAATAATTGATGAAGAGCAGCGCTTCGGCGTCAGGCACAAGGAACACTTCAAGCAGCTGCGTCAGGAAGTAGACGTGCTTACCCTGAGCGCCACCCCCATCCCCCGCACCCTCTACATGTCGCTGGTCGGCGCGCGGGACATGAGCACCATGGAGACCCCTCCCGAGGAGAGGCTACCCATCAAGACCTACGTCGCCGCATATGACGAGCGGCTGGTCCGGGAGGCGGTACTCCGGGAGATGGAACGCAACGGTCAGGTCTTCTTTGTCCACAACCGGGTGCAGAGTATCGCCTACGTCGCCCGCAAGCTCCAGCCAATCGTGCCCGAGGCCAGCATCGCCATCGCTCACGGCCAGATGCCCGAAGGAGAACTGGCCAAAACCATGGCCGACTTTGCCCGGGGCAAACATGATATCCTGGTGTGCACCACGATTATAGAATCTGGGATGGACATGCCCAACGTCAATACCCTCATTGTCAACCAGGCCGACCGGTTCGGGCTGACACAGCTCTACCAGCTCCGGGGAAGGGTGGGACGGGGTGCCAACCTCGCCTTCGCCTACTTCCTCCACGATAAGGGGAAACGCCTCACCCCCACCGCCGAGAAGCGCCTGAAGACCATATTTCAAGCCACGGAACTGGGCGCTGGCTTCGATATTGCCATAAAAGACCTGGAGATC
>DUEU01000019.1 GCA_011191985.1 Dehalococcoidia bacterium | reverse complement strand
CCCAGGCCCTGGCGGATAATGGTATCCCCTTTCAGATAATACCGGGCGTCACCACAGCGGTTGCCGTCCCGGCCTACGCCGGCATTCCTGTTACTCACCGCGGGCTGGCCTCGTCTTTTGCGGTAATCACCGGCCACGAAGACCCCACCAAAGGCCGCTCGAGCATTAACTGGGCGAAGCTGGCTACCGCTGTTGACACTCTGGTCTTCCTGATGGGCGTGAAGAACCTGCCGGAGATTGTAGCCCGGCTTATTGAGCACGGACGACCTCCCGATACCCAGGTAGCAGTAATCAAAGAAGGCACCCGGCCGGAGCAGGAAACGGTGGTCGGCCATCTCAACAACATCGTGGCTAAAGTGGAAAAACACCAACTCACCCCGCCGGCGGTTATTGTCGTTGGTGAAGTGGTCAGGCTGAGGGATAAACTGCGCTGGTTTGATAACCTTCCCCTCTTTGGCCAGCGTATCCTGGTCACCAGGGCACGCCACCAGGCAGGCATTCTGAGCCAACTACTCATGGAGCGTGGCGCCCAGCCAATCGAGCTGCCAGCGATTGATATCCGGGCAATAGATGACACCCAAGAGCTAGACCGGGCTATCGGCAACCTGGCTGCATACCACTGGCTAGTTTTTACCAGCACCAACGGCGTCGAGGCGTTTTTCAAGCGGCTGGCGGTTCTTAATCTGGACAGCCGTGCCCTCTATGGGCGGCAGGTGGGCGCTATCGGGCCGGCCACGGCCCAGGCGCTGGCATTAAGAGGGATAATGCCAGACTACGTTCCGGAGACCTATTCCGGTGAAGGCATACTCGCCGGACTGAAAAGTTACCCCGTTCGGGGAAAGCGCTTTCTCCTGCCACGGGCCGACATAGCCGATGAGGAGCTAACCCGAGGCCTCAGCGAGCTTGGTGCCGAAGTGCACGAGATAGCCGCCTACCGGACGGTCACGGAGCCGGCTGCCATCGCCCAGGCCAGGCGGATGCTCCTCGCCGGCGAGATTCAGGTAACCACCTTCACCAGCCCATCGGCCGTCACCAACCTAGTGGCGGCATTTCAGGGAGCCCCGACGGCCATAAACAGCAGCCAAGTCGCCTGCATCGGCCCCAAGACAGCCGGCAGCGCAGCCAAGGCCGGACTGAAGGTGGCTATTGTGGCCCGCGAGTACACCATGTCCGGGCTGGTGGCGGCGATAGAAGAATACTTTGCCAGGGAGAGGTAAGATGACAGGCTTTCCGCAGATACGATTACGCCGCCTACGCCGGACGGAAAGGCTAAGGGCCCTCGTCCGCGAAAACCAGGTTCAGGTGGGCGACCTTGTCTACCCCATGTTTGTCGTAGAAGGCCGGGGTATCAAACAGGAAGTGACTTCCATGCCGGGCGTCACCCGTTTTTCACCGGACCGGCTGCCGCCGGAGATAGAAGAGATTACCCGCCTGGGAATCCCGGCGGTTATTCTCTTCGGCATACCGCAGCACAAGGACGAGGCCGGCTCATCGGCCTATGACCCGGAGGGGGTCGTCCAGCAGTCAGTACGCACCATCAAGCAGGCGGCCCCCGAACTCCTGGTTATCACCGATGTCTGCCTCTGCGAGTATACCAGCCACGGGCACTGCGGTATCGTAGTCGAGGACCGGGTCGACAACGACAAGACGCTGCCGCTCCTGGCCCGGATGGCCCTGTCTCACGCCGAGGCCGGCGCCGACATGGTGGCCCCCTCCGACATGATGGACGGACGGGTCAGGACAATCCGCCAGGAGCTTGATAAGAACGGGTTCAGCGATATCTCCATCCTCTCCTATGCCGCCAAGTATGCTTCGGCATTCTACGGCCCGTTCCGTGAAGCCGCCGAATCGGCCCCTAGCTTCGGTGACCGCCGTTCCTATCAGATGGACCCGGCCAATGCACGAGAGGCGCTGCGGGAGGTAGAGCAGGACATCGCCGAGGGCGCCGACATTATCATGGTCAAGCCGGCCCTGGCCTATCTGGATGTAATCCGGCAGGTGCGTAATACTTACAATTGTCCTCTGGCCGCCTATAACGTGAGCGGCGAGTACGCTATGGTAAAGGCGGCGGTGCAAAAAGGCTGGCTGGACGAGAAGGCGGTCGTGATGGAGACCCTCACCGCCATCAAGAGGGCCGGTGCTGATGTCATCCTGACCTACCATGCCAAAGATTTTGCTGCCTGGAAGGCAGACGAGAGATAGCCATCGTGAAAGAACCGGAGCGTTCCCGGCAGCTTTTTCTTGAGGCCCAGCGTTACTTACCAGGCGGGGTGGATAGCCCGGTCCGTGCCTTTAAGGCGGTGGGCGGCCAGCCGCTATTCATTACCCGGGGCGAGGGGGCCAGACTTTATGACGCCGACGGTAACGACTATATTGATTTTGTCGGTTCATGGGGGCCTCTAATCCTGGGGCACTCGCATCCACAGGTGGCCGCCGCCCTTAAAGCCGCCGTCGAGCGGGGCACCAGCTTCGGCGCACCAACCGAACTGGAGACAACGCTGGCCGGGATGATATGCTCTGCCATGCCTTCCATCGAGATGATACGCTTTGTTAATTCGGGTACAGAAGCCGCTATGACGGCCCTGCGGCTGGCGCGGGCCTATACCGGCCGCGATAAAATCATTAAATTTGCCGGCGGCTACCACGGTCATGCCGATGGCCTGCTGGTCAAAGGCGGCTCGGGTCTGGCAACCCTGAGTATCGCCGACTCTGCCGGGGTACCGCCAGACTATGCCCGAAATACGCTGGTGGCACCTTATAATGACCCGGAGGCCGTGGAGCAGCTGTTACAGCATAACCCCGCGGGGATTGGCGCCGTGATTGTTGAGCCGGTGGCCGCGAACATGGGCGTCGTACCTCCCAACCCTGGATTCCTGGCCCAGCTGCGACAACTGACTTGGGAATTCGGCGCTCTGCTCATCTTTGATGAGGTCATCACCGGTTTCCGTGTTGCCTATGGCGGCGCCCAGGGGCTCTATGGAATCACCCCCGACCTGACCTGCCTGGGCAAGATTATTGGCGGCGGACTGCCGGTAGGTGCCTACGGCGGAAGGCGAGAAATCATGGAAATGATAGCCCCGCTCGGGCCTGTTTACCAGGCCGGTACGTTGTCCGGGAACCCCCTGGTTATGACCGCCGGTATCGAGACCATCAAGCTCCTGGGGCAATCGGGCGTGTACGAGCAGCTGGAAGCAAGGTCATCGGCTCTGGCCGAGGGTATAGAACAGGTCGCGGCCGGGGCCGGTATTGGGCGGCACGTGTCGCGTGTCGCCTCACTGCTGACGCTGTTTTTCAGCGACCAGACGGTGACCGACTACCAGTCAGCTAGCCAGTCAGACACGGTAGCCTTCGGCCGATTCTTCCAAGACCTGCTTTCAGAAGGGATATACTGGCCGCCATCCCAGTTTGAGGCCGCCTTTGTTTCCCTGGCCCACAGTGACCGTGACATCCAGACGGCCATTAAAGCGGTCGAGAGGGCACTGGCTCACTCAACCGGCTAGCCGGCCTTTGCCGCCGGGTCTATAAGACGCTGTCCTGTTATTCCAAATGTAACCAGCAAACGAATATCGGGATGTTTGCCTCCTAATACTCTCCTAATATGTATTTTAAATTTTCTAGAATGATGAGCCGTCTTCTCTCATAAAACAAAGGTTGTAGTAAACTTGCTGGGAATATTCTGGAATCACCCTTTCTTCAATATTCCCTTTGGTAATAATATCTTTTGTTTCCTCTACGGTAGCTATTACATAATCCTGCCATGCCTGCTCGCTCGAACGGGAAATTGTACTCCATGGGAACAAACCATTAGTGCCATCTCTAAAAGGAAATATGCCGTATATCACATGAGTCTGGGTGCGACCTAGCAATGAAACATCTTGGCGATATTTTGGATTAAAAACATGTTTTGGTTCTGTTGGTTCGTCCGATTTACATTCCAGAATTCTTCGCACAATCCAAGTTTCACCACCTAATATTGCTATATTAGCTTTAACACAGTGGTTGAACACAGGTTCAAGGTCTTTCTTTTGCCAAGCGTATTCTGACCTCATACGAAACGCATTTTCTTCAATATTTTCAGGGAAATTCGCTGATATATACACGGATAATATTATACTCGATATAACGAATAGTTAAAATGAGAAAATGTTTATTCAGAACCGTAACCATACAGAACCACTTCATTTTTTAGTGTGTTAATACTTCGGTATAACCGCGTATCCTCTTCTATTCGCTCCATGGTAGATGATAGAATGGTGTAGGCAATGGAGTAAGGCTATGGAGCAGTCAGACCTGGTAATCAACATGACCCTGCTACTGGGGGCAGCCCTGGTCGGCGGCATGATAGCCCACCGGCTGCGGCAGCCGGTCGTTCTGGGTTACCTTATCGTCGGTGTCGCCGTTGGCCCCCATGCCCTGAGCCTGGTAAACGACCTAGTGCTTATCGAGGCGGCGGCGACCATGGGCGTGGCCCTGTTGATGCTGACCCTGGGTCTGGAGGTCTCTTTTGCCCAGTTGAGGTTGGTGGGCAAGATAGGTCTATGGGGTGGCATATTACAGATCCTGGTCACCTTTGCCCTGGGGATACTGGCCGGCAGCCTCGTCTTCCGGTGGTCTCTATCGCAGGCAGTACTGTTTGGCCTCATCATCTCGCTCAGCAGCACCATGGTCGGCCTCAAAATACTTATGGACCGGGGCGAACTCGATTCCATTCATGGCCGGATTATGATTGCCATGCTCATCTTACAGGACATCAGCGTCGTCCTGATGATTATTATAACGCCCGTGCTGGGGCAGGCGGGGCAGAACCTGTTCCTTGCTCTGGGAACGGCAGCGGGCAAGGTATTACTGGCCATCGGCGTAGCCATCGTGGCCGGGCTCTGGGTACTGCCCTGGCTGATGGGAAGAGTCGGCGGTGTGCGTTCCCGGGAACTGTTCCTGCTGACGGTGCTGGTCATGGGTCTGGGCGCCGCCATAAGTACACAGGTATTCGGTCTATCAGCAGTGTTCGGAGCCTTTTTAATTGGCCTGGTGCTCCGCGAGACCAAGTTCGGTCACCAGGCCCTGGCGGAGATAACCCCTCTACGGGATATCTTTGCGGCCCTTTTCTTTGTTTCTCTGGGTATGCTGCTCGACCCCAGGTTTATCGTTGACTACTGGTGGCTCGTCGCCGAGGTAGTGGCGGTTATTATCTTCATAAAATTCGTGACCATCAGCGGGATTGTTCGGCTCTTTGGCTATCGCGGTGGCATTTCGGTTATGGCCGGGGCCGGCCTGCTGCAAATCGGGGAGTTCAGTTTTATTCTGGCCCAATTCGGCATCGATACAGGTGTCTTCTCCAACCAGTCCTACTCCCTGATTATTGCCAGCGCCATTATCACCATGCTGTTAACACCCCTATCCATGAGTGTGGCAGGCCGTCTCCGGGGAAGACTGGCTTACCGCTCACCGGTTGGAGCACCGGCAAGCCAGGAGGAAGCCCCGCTGCTGGCAATAGAACCCGACGGAGCGGCCCAGCCAATCGTCATTGCCGGCTTTGGTAGAGTTGGTCAGAATGTTGCCCAGGGACTACAGGATGTCGGCCTGGCCTACAGTGTTATCGAGATTGATCCGGAACTTATTTTCAACCTGCGGTGTGACGGCGTAGCCTGTATCTACGGTGATGCCAGCAACAGCCACGTACTGGCGCGGGCAGACCTGGCCAAAGCGCGGATAATGGTGGTCACCTACCCCGACCCGCTGGCGGTGGTAACCACCGTGAAGAATGCCCTGGCCATCAATCCCAAGCTCAAAATCGTGGCCCGGGTGCACCGGGTAAAAGAGGCCGAACTGCTCAAGAAGCTGGGCGTGGAGGAGTTGATAAGTCCAGAGTATGAAGCCAGCCTTGAGTTCATAAGAAGGACGCTGTCGGCAGTCGGCTGGAAAAAGACCGATGTCAAACAAGCGTTATCTACCATCCAGGAGAGTGAGGACATCGCCGAATTCAGCGAGGAACCGGAGGCATAGCCATCCGGCCTTTATTCGACCGTGACGGCGAAGCGACGACTACCACCGAGAGTGAATGGTCTCTGGCCTCGCTAAAATTATATTTATGGTAAACCGGCTCCCCGCAGAAATTTCCGCTCCGGTCCAGGCTATACAGGCATGGCTATGGGCGATAGCGGTTGTCCCCCCGCGACATATAAGGCCTGACCGGTAACATATGACGAAAGGTCCGATGCCAGAAACAGGGCCGAATTGGCGATTTCCTCTGGAGTGCCCATCCTCCCCAGAGGCACCTCATTTTTGCCCACCGCGGCAAAAAGGGCATCCGCGTCGGGGACTGACTTGGCCAGTGGGTCCCAGAAGGGCGTCCGGATAGGGCCGGGCACGATGGCATTCACGTAGATATTAAAGGGGGCCAGTTCAAGGGCCAAGTCATATGTCAGCCCCAGAATACCTGCCTTGGCAGTATTATAATCAGCGCCGGCACCGGGCGGGTCTACAGCACCCATGGAAGAGAGGTTGATAATCTTGCCGTATTTCTTTTCTTTCATATGAGGCACGACTGCCCGGCAGCATAAGAACGCGCTTTTCAGGTTCAGGTCTATAATCCTTTGCCACCGCTCGTCGGTTATCCCTTCGATAATTCCTGAAGGCTGCCCCAGAATTCCCCCGGCATTATTGTCCATGATATCAATCTTGCCGAATTTGCTGATGACTTTACTTATCAAGTCCTGTACCTGACTGGTGTCGGTGACGTCGCAGTGAATGAAAAGTCCCTCTTTTCCCTTCTTGGAGACCGCCGCTACCGTTTTCTTCCCTTCTGCCTCGTTAATATCGGCGACCACAACCGAGCAGCCTTCCTCGGCGAATCTGAGGGCGGTACTTCTACCCATACCCACGGACCCTCCGGTGATGATAGCCACCCTATCTTTGAGTAACATCTTCCCTCCTTGTGAATATATTAGTTCCCTCTCATTGTAAAACTACGTTATCTGCTTTTCAATACTGCTTCCCCAAGCTTAACGGGGACTTACGTTTGTTTGCATTTGAAAGCCAACGGTTGGTATTGTACAATGATATCAGGGCAATCGTTAATTATGCCGGCATCTGAGCCAGCTTTAAGCGTAGAAATAAGGCAGCCTGGGTTGCTGCCAATTCCGGACTATCCCCAGAACCAAGGAATGCCGTGAGGACGGGCATATTTGTGGCTAAAGGGAAGAGAGCGCCTGGGGTCCTGGTCATCGGGGCGGGAATCGCAGGTATTAAGGCAGCCCTGGAACTGGCTGAATTCGGGGTCAGGGTTTATTTGTGCGACCACAAACCATACATCGGGGGTACTCTCAGCCAGCTCGACCGGTGGTTCCCCGACAACCATTGCGGCATGTGTAAAGTACTCCCTGTCTTCGATAGGGACCGGTCATCACAATACTGTCTGCGCCAGGGCCTGATTCATCCCGATATAGAAATCCTGCCGCTAACTGAGGTAGAAAAGGTTGAGGGCGAGGCAGGCGACTTCCGGGTCACACTGAGTACAAAGTCATCCTGGGTGAAGCCGGAGCTGTGTACCGGCTGCGGCTTATGCGCCCAGGTGTGCCCGGTGGAGGTGGACAGCGAGTTCAATCAGGGGCTGGAAAAGCAAAAGGCTATTCATTCCCGCCACCCCCTGGCATTGCCCAGGACTTATACCATCGACCAGGAGCACTGCACCCAATGCGGCGCCTGTGTTGATGCCTGCCCCACCGGCGCCATAGACCTGGCCAGTACCGATGAGATAAGAGACGTAGCCGCCGGGGCCATCATTCTGGCCACTGGATTTGAAGAGTTCGACCCCTTATCAGCCTCTCAGTACGGCTATAAGCGCTATCCCAACGTAATCACCAGTATCGAGCTGGAGCGTCTGCTCAGCAAGAGCGGGCCTTCCGGTGGCAAACTGGTCCGCCCTTCTGACGGGCAAGTTCCTCGCTCGGTCGCCTTTCTGCAGTGCGTCGGCTCACGAGACCTGAAGAGAAACTACTGCTCGTCAGCCTGCTGCATGTATGCCCTCAAAGAGGCCATGATGATTAAAGAGGCCGAGCCGGAGACGAATGTCGCTGTTTTCTTCATGGACCTTCGTGCTTTCGGCAAGGGCTACCACCGTTACTATGAGCAGGCACGCAGAGAGCTGGGAGTACAATTTACCCGCGCCCGTATCCCGGTAGTCAAGCAGGACTTCAAGACCGAAGACCTGCTGCTCACCACCGTGGCTGAGGACGGTAAGACCATAACCAGCCGCTTCGACCTAGTGGTGCTGTCAGTCGGTCAGACGCCTTCCCCCCGGTTCCGGGAGATTAGCG
Source organism: Dehalococcoidia bacterium (assembly GCA_011191985.1). Classification (GTDB taxonomy): domain Bacteria; phylum Chloroflexota; class Dehalococcoidia; order Dehalococcoidales; family W111; genus W111. The sequence goes on along the minus strand of DUEU01000019.1, from coordinate 8,066 downwards.
AGGTTCTCGGTTTAACCACCAATCAATGGGGATTTGGTAATACTGAGGCCCTGTCTCCCGTTGTCACTAGCCGGGAGGGCATTTTCGCCTGCGGCTCTGCCGCCGGCCCCAAGGATATTGCCGATACCCTGGTTGAGGCCGAGGCCGCTGCCGGCAAGGCGGTCGCCCTGGTGAAACCGGCCAAGCAGCGCTCTGTTGAAACAGAACCCGAAGAAGATGAAGAGCCAAAGATTGCCGTTTTCGTCTGTAACTGCCAGGGGCAGATCGCTGACGCAGTTGATACCAAAGGACTCTTAGAATTCAGCAAAGGGCTCGCCGGGGTAGTCCACGCTGAGGAAGCAGGCCACCTCTGCCAGCCTGAAGTGTGGTCGGCCATACCGGACAGTCTGAAGAAGTCTGGTGCCAACCGGCTGGTCGTGGCGGCCTGCTCGGCACTGCGCCCCGGTATCCTGTCCCTTGATGTCCCCGTTGAGCTGGTGAATATCCGCGAGGAGCTTGCCTGGGTCCATCAGGGAAACAGCCAAGCTGCCGCAGAGAAAGGCAAAAGCCAGATAGCCATGGCGGTAGAGAAGCTAGGGCGGCCGGGAAAGCGGCCGTCTCGTTCCGAGGAGATTACCACCAGGGCGGTTATCGTCGGCGGCGGCCTAGGCGGGCTGGTGGCCGCCCTGTCCCTTGCCGAGTATGGACTTGAAGTCGAACTGGTCGAGAAATCAGCTAAACTCGGCGGCAATCTGACCCATATCCATTCTCTACTGGAAGGCGGAGACCCCCAGGGGTATCTCCATCACCTTGTTGAAAAGGTGAACGCCGAGCCACTTATCCACGTGTGGATAGAGACAGAGTTGGTGGAATGCCAAGGCTATGCCGGTAATTTCCAGTGCACTTTAAGAGATGGTGACTCCGCACAGCATGATATTGAAGCGGGGGCCATTATTATCGCCGCCGGCGGTGTGGAATCCCGGCCCGCGGAGTACCTCTACGGGCAGGCAGAGCCGGTTATCACGCAGCGGGAACTGGACGAAAGACTGGCCGGGGGCGCTCTGAATGCCCAAGATTTGAAATGCGTGGTCATGATTCAGTGTGTTGGCTCCCGGGATGAAGAAAGGCCTTATTGCAGCCGTGTCTGCTGCTCGCAAGCCCTGAAGAATGCCCTTGCCCTGAAGCGCCAGAACCCAGATATTGATATTGTCGTCTTCTATCGAGACCTGATGAGCTATGGATTTAAGGAGGAGTATTACACTCAAGCGCGGGAAGCGGGGGTACTGTTCGTCCGCTACGAAGTTGACCGGAAGCCAACGGTTACCCTGGATGGCGAAATGCTGAAGGTGCAGGCTGCCGACCTCGTGCTTGGTGGAGACATTATTGTAGAGCCTGACCTGGTGGTCTTGAGCCCGGCCATTGTGCCCAACGGGAGTGGCGGCCTGGCTCATATTTTCGGCATCGAGCTGACCGAGGACGGCTTCTTCAAGGAAGCCGAAAGCAAGTTCCGGCCGGTGGATACTCTCAAAGAGGGAATATTCGTCTGTGGGTTGGCCCATTCCCCGCGGGGGGTAAGTGAGACCATTGCCCAGGCTCAGGCGGCGGCCCAGCAGACGGCCTGGCTGCTGTCCCGGGCCAGACTTGCCCCGTCGAGGTTGATTTCTCAGGTCAATGAGCGGCGATGCAGTGGCTGTGAGCTCTGTATCGCAGCCTGTCCTTATGATGCCCGGTTTAAGGACTCAGAGAAAGGTGTGGTCGTGGTGAGGCCGGCCCTGTGCCAGGGCTGTGGCGCCTGTGTTGTCGCCTGCCCCAATGCCGCTGCCAGTCTTACCGAGCTTGAGGATAGGCAGATATTTTCTATGATGGACGTTGTCTTGTAGCTTTATACTGAACAGGGCCGGGAAACGGCTGTAAAGGAGACCGATTGTGGCCGATAAAGATGAATATCAAGAAAAAAAGGCTGATGCCCCGGTGAAGAAAGACGGGTCGGAGTTTGAACCTACCATGATTGGTTTTTTCTGTAACTGGTGCACGGCTACGGCCGCCGACCTGGCGGGTACGACGCGGTTGCAATACCCGGCCAACATCCACCCTATCCGGGTCATGTGCAGCGGTACCGTGGACCCGGTCTATGTGCTCCGGGCCTGGCTTTCGGGGGCCGACGGCGTTATCGTTGGTGGCTGCCCGCCCGGCGACTGCCACTATATCTCGGGCAATTTAAAGGCGAGAAGGCGGATGCATGTTCTCAAGACTATCCTCAAGACGCTGGGGCTGGAGGACGACCGTATCTGGGTTCGCTGGATAAGCGCTGCCGAGGGACGCAAGTTTGCTGAGACTATGCGCGAATTCACCCGCGCCATCAAGGATAAGGGCCCCAGCCCGGTAAAGGACTACTGGTCGATATAAGACCCGCACAGTTATTCCGGTATGGGTCTGTGTTCAGGAGGCAAGATGCCGAGAAGTGCCGTTTTAGAGGTTAAGGATGGTGGATTGGTAGCCGGTATTAACTCGTTTCTCAGTAGTTTGCTGGAAAAAGAGCTTCTGGACGCTCTGCTTGTTCCTCTCAAGCTCCCTTCAAAAGATGTAGTAGCTGCTGCCCTGGTGAGTGACCCGGAAATGCTGAAGAGTGCCAATCCCCTGGCGCCGGTAATGCCGGTAAGCACGGCCCGGATAGTCTCCAGCATGACCAAGATTGCCCCCAGCCAGAAAAAGGTCGGGATTGTGCTGAGGTCCTGTGAGCTCCGGGCGCTTGTCGAGCTGGTCAAGTTAAAGCAGGCTTCACTGGATAACCTGGTTCTGATCGGGATTGACTGCTACGGCACCTATTCAGTGGCCGATTATGAAGAGTTCTGTGGGGAGACACCAGCGCTGGCCGAGGAGCTGATTAAGAAGGGCGGTGCTGACCCCCGTCTGAGAGAGGCATGCCAGGTCTGCGAGCTTCCCACCCCGTTAAACGCCGACCTGTTCATCGGACTCATCGGGATGGAGACAGATAAACGATTTCTCGTCAGTGCTACCAGCCCAGAGGGAGAACGCATCCTGGAGGCGCTGGAGCTTGGCGAGGGTGATAGTGGGGAGGCGAAAAAAAGGGAAGCCGCCATCTCCGAGCTGACGGCACTGAGAACCGGGAAGAAAAAGGAGCTTTTCGGAAAGTACCAGGGTGAGCTCAGCGGCCTGGACAACCTGCTGTCGGCACTGGCTTCGTGTATCAACTGCCATAACTGCCGCATCGCCTGCCCTCTCTGCTACTGTAAAGAGTGCTTCTTCGATTCACCCACCTTCGAATGGGAGGCGGAAAAGTATCTGGGCTGGGCCGACAAGAGGGGAGCGCTGAGAATGCCCACCGACAGCCTGCTCTTCCACCTCACCCGGCTCAACCATATGGTGGCCTCCTGTGTGGGCTGCGGGCTCTGTCAGGAGGCCTGCCCCAACGGCATTGACGTGTTTCCCATCTTCCGCATGGTGGGTGACGAGGTACAGAAGTCGTTCGACTATGTCCCCGGCCGGAGCCTGGAGGAAGAGCTTCCCCTCAGTGTGTTCCGGGAAGATGAACTGGGCGAGGTAGGGGTGCAATAATGAAGTGCGTCAGCCTGCCGGGCAGCGAACTGGAACCGGCCTTCGCCGGTCAGGTCACAGAGCAGAGCGGGGTAGATATCAACCGCTGCTACCAGTGCCTGACCTGTACCCTGAGCTGCCCGTCGGTCTTTGCCATGGACCACTATCCCCATCAGCTGGTCAGGTTGCTTCAACTGGGGGCTAAAAAAGAGGTGCTCCAGAGCGCCACCATATGGGTATGTGCTTCCTGTGAGACCTGTGTCACCCGCTGCCCGAACGAAATAGACATCCCCCGGTTGATGGACACCCTGCGTCAGATGGCCATTCGGGAGGGCGTATCGGGTAAAGAAAAAACGGCCCCTGTCTATCACCGTGTTTTCCTGAAGAGCGTCAGGCAGCGGGGCAAGCCATATGAGCTGGGAATGCTCATCGAGCTTAAACTGAGGACACGGGACTTTTTCAGCGACCTTAGCATGGGTCTCAAGATGCTGCTCAAGGGTAAACTCAGCCTGCTGCCGGGGCGGATAAAGGGCTATCGGGAAATAAGCAATATCTTCCGGAGAAGCGTGGAGGGACAAGACTAGTGAAGTACGCCTATTACCCCGGCTGCTCTCAGGAGACAACGTCTGAAGAGTATAACCAGTCGGCACTGGCGGTTTGCCAAGAGCTGGGTATAGAGCTTGTCGAGCTGCCCGACTGGAGTTGCTGCGGGGCTTCTTCTGGCCACGCCACCGACTACCGGCTTTCCCACGCCCTGGCCGGCAGAAACCTGGCCATCGCCGAAAGGGAGGGCCTGGATACGGCGGTGGTCTGTCCGGCCTGCTTCTTGAGGCTGAGGGACACCCGGCACGAGGTCAAAAACGCGGCCAGTCTCAGGGAAAGGCTGTCGGAGCTAATCGGCCTGCCCTATGAAGCGAAACATGATGTCAGACACCTTCTAGATATAATAGTTAACACGGTGGGCATAGAACGAGTGGCGGAGAAGGTTACCCGGCCGCTTACCGGTTTGAGGGTAGTGGCCTATTACGGCTGCTATCTGGTTCGCCCACCGGAGCTTACCGGCTTCGACGACCCGGAAAATCCCCAGACAATGGACCGGCTGCTGAAGGTGCTGGGGGCCGATGTCGTTGACTGGCGGGGTAAGGTTGACTGCTGCGGTGGCGGTCTCTCGCTGACCCGGCGGGATATGGCCCAGGAGCTGGTAGCCGGAATCCGTCGCGCCGCCGACGAGGTCGGGGCCGAGGCGATAGTAACCGCCTGTGGTTTGTGCCATGCCAATTTGGAGTCAAGACAGGCCAGGGAAAAACTGATACCCGTTTTCTACTTCACCGAACTCATCGGGCTGGCTTTCGGGCTTGATGCTCGACCCTGGCTAAAGAAGCACCTGATAAGCCCGCTTACGCTGCTGGAAAAACACGGCCTTCTAGGATAGCCCATCAGAGAAGGGCTTCTATCATATCGAATACCTGTTTCTCGGTGGTGTTTCTTAACTGGTTTGCCCCTGATGGACAGAGGGCGCTGCAAGCGCCGCACCCCCGGCACAGGGCCTCGTTCACGGTCATAACCTTTCGGCGCGTGTCTAAAACCAGTGCCCCGAACTCGCAGGAGCTCTCGCATAATCCGCAGCCGGCGCATACTTCCTCATCTATATGAGCCACCAGCGGCTCTTTACTCACCCGCCCTAGGAAAAGGGGTATGCTCGCCTTGACTGCAGCGGCGTGCCCCTGGGAAATCGAATCGGTGATGTCCTTGGGCCCCACGGCGCATCCGGCCAGAAAGATACCATCAGTGGTTGTCTCCACCGGACCCAACTTGGGGTGTGCCTCTAGGAAGAAACCGTCAGCGCCCGACGATATATGGAGCATTTTGCCCAGCAGCGCCGCATCCCGGGCCGGTCTCATACCCGTGGCCAGAACCACCAGGTCAGCCTCTTCTTCAAAAGTCTCTCCCAGCAGGGTATCCTCGGCCCGGACAACCAGCTTATCGCCTCTCTTATATACCTCCGAGACATTACCCCGGCGGTATATCACCTTTTCCCGCTGCACCTTCTCGTAGAACTCTTCACACCCCTTACCGAACGCCCTGATATCAATGTAGCAGACCGTAACCCTGGCTTCGGGAAGTTTGTCTTTTATATATGATGCCTGCTTGGCGGTATACATGCAGCATACCCGTGAGCAGTATTCCACGCCGACGCTCTTATCACGGGAACCGACGCACTGGATGAACACTACGTTAGCCGGCCCCTTGCCGTCTATCTCAATCTTGCCGCCGGTCGGGCCTGAGGGCGAAGCCAGTCTCTCCAACTCGAGCCCGGTGATAACATTGGGGTAGACGCCGTAGCCGAATTCCGGCTTCAGGCTGGCATCAAAGGTATCGTAGCCGGTAGCCACGACCATCGTACCTATCTCCAGTTCTCTGTCAACGCCATCCTGTTTAACCGTGACTTTGAAGTTGCCGATATAACCTTCCATACCGGTGACTTCGGAACTGGTCAGCACTTCTATATTGGGATGTTCTTTAATCCTCTCCATTCGGGACTGGAGCAACTGTTCAGTCTCTTCTAAAGAGGGAAATGTCTTATACAGCTGCGCCACGTGACCGCCAAGGTCGGGCTCTCTTTCCACGAGGTAGACCTTGAAGCCGGCATCCCCGATATCCAGGGCGGCCTGAATGCCGGCAATACCGCCGCCTATCACCAGGGCGGCGGGGGTTACGCTGACCTCTTTTACTTCCAAAGGCTCAGCCAGTATCACCTTAGCTACGGCCGCCGCCACCAGCAGCTTGGCCTTCTCGGTGGCTTCCGTCATATTTGAGTGAACCCAGGAGCAGTTCTCCCGTATATTGGCCCGGTCCAGACAGTATGGATTAAGCCCTGCCTTTTGCACGTTGTTCATAAAAGTATTCTGGTGCATTGAAGGCGAGCAGGAGGCGATGACCACCTTATCAAGCCCGAATTCAGCGATGTCATCGCTTATTATCTGCTGCCCGGGGTCGGAGCATACGTAGCGATATTCCTTGGCTACCGCCACGTGAGGCAGGTTGCGGGCAAACTCGACTACTGCGGCAACATTGACTGTCCCGGCGATATTCCGTCCACAATGACAAACATAGACGCCGATTCTCATGGCAGCGCCGGCTCCTTCACCTTTGATAATGCGATGCAGGCCATGGCCGCGGCCGCGCTGGCCTGGGCTACCGAATCAGGGATATCCTTGGGCCCCTGGCAGCATCCCGCTAGGTATATGCCATCGACGCTGCTCTCTACTGCCCCCAGCTTCGGATGCCCTTCCTGGAAGAAACCGTCGGCGCCGACGGCTAAGTCAAGTATTTTTGTCAACCCTTCGACTTCCGCTCTTGGCCGCATACCCGTCGCCAGAACCACTAGGTCAGCCTCTTCTTCATATATTTCCGACAGCAGCGTGTCCTCGGCCCGGACAACCAGCTTATCGCCCTTCTTATATACCTCCGAGACGACACCGCGGCGGTAGATTACTCCTTCCCGCTGCACCCTTTCGTAGAACTCTTCATACCCCTTACCGTAGGCCCTGATATCAATGTAGCATACCGTAACTTTTGCCCCCGGAATCTTGTGTTTTATGTACCAGGCCTGTTTTGCCGTGTACATGCAGCATACCCGCGAGCAGTATTCCACGTTCACCGTCTTGTCTCGCGAGCCGACGCACTGGATGAATACGATGCTCTCCGGAACTTTTCCGTCTATTTCAATCTTACCCGCTGTCGGGCCACCCGCCTGGTCCAGTCTCTCCAGCTCAATGCCGGTGATAACATTGGGGTAGACGCCGTAGCCGTATTCCGGCTTCAGCCTGGCATCGAAGGTATCGTAGCCGGTAGCCAAGACTATCGCACCCACTTCCCTCTCCACGTACTCCTCTTTTGCCTCGTGTTCTATCGCCCTGGCGTCGCAGACCTCCTCGCACTCACGGCACTCGAAACAGCCTTCAATCTGGGATGCCAGGCAACGCCCGGCCTCTTCCCGGGCGGCCTCATCAGTATAACCTTGCTCAACCTCACTGAAATCTTTTATGCGCTCATCGGGTGCCAGTTCCGCCGCTTTACACCGATCACGGGTGGGGAAGCGCTCTTTGATGGCCGTGATTTCACTCTCGGTCAGCTTCTCCGGTGTTGTCTTATCCTCGACGGTTGCCAGCGGCTCTCCCTTCAAGTAGCTGTCTATAGAGCAGGCCGCCTTCTTACCAGCCGCTATGGCGGTGATAACCATGTCCGGACCGCTGACAACATCGCCGCCGGCAAAAACGCCTTCAATACCGGTCGCCAGAGAAGGCCTGGCAACAGCTAGGGTGCCTCTCTTGGTGACATCCAACTCTTTGGCAAACTCAAGGTTCGGCGCCTGGCCCAGAGCGGCGATAACCGTATCAACATCAACCATAAACTCGGAGCCTTTAACAGGGACAGGCCGGCGCCGCCCGCTATCGTCCGGTTCGCCCAGTTCCATCTTGGTGCATTCCATCTGAGAGGCCTTGCCATCCCGGGCGGTTATCTTGGTCGGT
>DUEU01000018.1 GCA_011191985.1 Dehalococcoidia bacterium | reverse complement strand
CTAGCCTGGCACTATGGTGGGAAAAAGCTAGTCCGCACGTTCGTGACGGAAAAATCCTGACATTATAAATATTTAAGCTTCGCTAAGTAAGTGGACGACCTGTCCCCAAAACTGGCCAAGCTACAATGCCCGAAAACCTAAACGTGGGCTTGCTCCCTAACACAGTTTGGGAGCAAGCCCTTTTTAGCTTTGTATAGTTCCATTACCATAAAGAACGTCTTTATTTTTTCAATTTGTTTGATATAAAATAGAACAACCCCCAACGTAGATGGTCGCGGAGGTTTCAAGTCAAGAATCTGAACTGAACCCCGGTACGAAAAGAGAAACAATATAAACCGGTAGAGCAAATTTGTAGTAGCGATTATTAATCTGCGGATGACTCGCTGTAAGAAGCAAACGAGGAGGTCGACAAATAATGCAGATGGCTTTTTACTTCGACCAGACCCGGTGCACCGGCTGTTATACCTGCCTCATAGCCTGCAAGGACTGGCACGATGTAGAACTGGGGCCAGTGGACTATATCAATGTGGCTTACATCGAGAAGGGTAAATACCCCCACCCCTATGTTGCCTACATGGTCACTACCTGCTTCCACTGTGCCAATCCCGAGTGCATCTCCGCTTGTCCCGTAAACGCAATCAGCAAGAGAGACGAGGACGGTATCGTCGTTGTTGATAGGGAACTCTGCCTGGGCAAAGATAACTGTTCCCTTTTCTGCGTGGAGGCTTGCCCCTATGATATGCCCCGTTTTGGCGAGGAAGAAAACGCCAAGATGCAGAAGTGCGATTTCTGCCTGGACCAGCTAGCGGAGGATAAGAGCCCCATTTGCGTCGCTGCCTGCCCTTTAAGATGCCTGGATGCCGGCCCACTGACACAACTCAGAGCTAAGTATGGCAATATCCATGAAGCGGAAGGCTTTACCTATTCGGAAGAGACCCAGCCATCGGTTGTCTTCAAGCCCAAAACAAAATAAGTGGCACCACACACCTGCCTAGTACAGGTCGCCAAGGCATAAAGACGAGTACTAGCTCCAGAACCTTTCCCCTTAATAAATAGAAGATTACAAGAGGGGGGATACTGCTAACTGAGCTACCAGTTCGGCAATATCCATGACCTTGGACCGACTTTTATCACGCGTTACCGCGCTACTTGCCGATGTATTTCAAGACATTTTTACCGGCAATACGACCGGAGTTTATAGCAAAGCCGACACTCATCCCCGAAGAAATTCTTATGCTGTAGCTGTCGCCATAGATGCCACCGGCATCAAATCCACCAGCATAGAGGCCGGGAATAACCTTGTCTTTCTTATCCACCACCTCCGCCCGGTGGTTTATCTTGATGCCGCCCAGCGTCCCCAGAAAGTGCGTGCCCGTCCTGACGGCATAGTATTTCGGCCCCTTCAGCGGCCAAAGATATTTCGGGGCCTTAGCAAAGAGGTCGTCATGACCTTTCGCACAGAAGCTGTTATACTCGTCCACGGTGGCCCTGAGTACCGCCGGGTCTATCCCTATCTTTCCGGCCAACTCTTCCACAGAGTCGGCCGCGAATACCTCCGTGCTTCCCCTTTCGATGGCGTCATTCATCATCTCATCGATGCCCACCGGCCGGTACCCGGGGAGATACTCCCAGCCTAACTGTCTTTCAATTCCTGACTCGAGCAGGCGCTGCTTTACGGAATCATCAAATATGCTGAAGGTGAAGCCTTCCTTGTACCTGGCGTTAACGTTACCGGTTTCGGTATCGTAAAAGGCAATCCCTTCATCGCAGAACCGCTCACCATGCCGGTCTACCCAAAGGTCAGGCTGGACAGCCGCCATCTCGATCGGGTTCCTTGTCTCGAATCCGGGCCCCGCCGGACCGGCCCGCAGCAGCTCCAAGACGCCCATGCCTTCCTCGGCGGCACCTACCTCCCAGGCCATGCGAATGCCGTCGCCCATCTTATCAACATTGCCACGGGGGATTACATTGACGTCCAGGTCGAAGCCGGCATATTTCTTTATCCATTCTTTGTTGTTGGCATAGCCGCCGCTGGCAACCACGACTGCCTTGGCCGCCACCTGTATTTCTTCCCCGTTTTCTGTCTCGGCAATGACGCCGGTGATACGGTCGCCTTCCCGGAGTATCTTCTTTACCAGTGTCGACGGTCTAATATCAACCCCCTTTTCTTTGGCACTGGTCACCAGCGCTTTCACCACTGACTCTCCTCTACCTTTGACAGGATGATAAGTACGAGGAGCACCGGGCATGTTAATCCCGGCGTCAATAAACTCGACTCCCTGCTCCTGCAGCCAGGCAATGGTCCCGCCAGACTCATCAACAACGGCCCTCACCAGGCGGGCGTTGGCCCGCCAGTGGTTGTACTCCATGATATTCTTGAAGGCCTCATCACGGCTGTAATCGATGTATCTCTGCCGCTGCATTTCGCTCTCTACGGCAAAGATGCCGCCAAAGAAGTTGGAGGTTCCGCCCAGGGAGCGCTGCTTTTCAAAAACGATAACCCCGGCGCCCCCTTCCACCACGGTTATGGCCGCGGACAGGCCGCATACGCCGGAGCCGATAACGACAACGTCGGTTTCTGTAGGCACTGTTTCACCCCTTTATTTCTTAATTGGGAATACTCCACCTTTACAAGACAATCTCGCAGGTTAAAGTGAAGTATAATCTTGCCGAGAGGTTCTGTCAACCGTTGACGTGAGGCAGTTAATTAGATATCAGGAAACTAAAACACAATCACGTAAATGCATAGACACAATTGAGCCAACAAACGTACCCTGCACCGTCACCTTCTGTCCCTTTGTCAGCTGTTCTAATTCAGATAAATGTGTCTTATCAAAGAAACAGCGGACGTGTTCCAGCTGGTTATTTTCCGTATCAGACAGGTTTATATAGTCAAGCTCAAGATATTCCTGGATTTCTATCCTGTTTACTATGCCCGTCAATTTAAGGAGCTTGTCCCCGAACCTTTCACCTGCCGCCGCCTCATCGGTGGCAAAAGCTGAAAATAGTTCCTCAACGGCTACTTCTATTGCCGGTTGAGCCGGCTCCGGTTCAGGCTTCGGCTCAGGCTCTGGTTCTGCCACAGGCTCGGCTTCGGGCTTCGGCTCCGGCTCCAGTTCAGCCACCGGCTCAGCTTCAGGCTTCGGCTCAGGCTCTGGTTCAGCCACCGGCTCAGCTTCAGGCTTGGGCTCGGGCTCTGGTTCAGCCACAGGCTCGGCTATCGCCTCAACTTCAGGCTCTTGAGTAGGTTCCGTTGTTAAAGTAACATCGCTGGAAGGAAGAGTTAACAAGGTCTCCTCTGCCTCGGCCGCATGAACCAAAACACAATCTTTAATAAGAATATTCAACTCATAGTCACCATACTTACCCTCAACAGTTACCGTTTGTCCCTCTTT
>DUEU01000017.1 GCA_011191985.1 Dehalococcoidia bacterium | reverse complement strand
GTAATGGTCGGGCCTCCGGGTAGCGGCAAGACCCTGCTGGCTCGTTCGCTGCCATCAATTCTACCACCGATGACCATCGAAGAGGCGCTCGAAGTTACCAAGATATACAGCGTTTATGGTCTGCTGCCACCGCAAACTCCCTTACTGAGACAGCGGCCCTTCCGCTCTCCTCACTACACCATTTCTTATGCCGGTCTGGTCGGCGGGGGACACTGGCCAAAACCGGGTGAAATAAGCCTCAGCCACCGTGGAGTCCTCTTCCTTGACGAACTCCCCGAGTTTGGCCACACGGTACTAGAATCCTTACGCCAACCTCTGGAAGACAAGGTGATAACCATCAGCCGGGCGCAGGGAAGTATAACCTTCCCGGCCAATTTCATGCTGGTCGGGGCGATGAACCCGTGTCCCTGTGGCTACTACGGCGACCCCATCCGGCAATGCACCTGCCCTCCCGGGCTGGTATCACGGTACCAGCGGCGCATCAGCGGCCCTTTTATCGACCGTGTTGACATATTCGTCGAGGTACCCCACATTGACTACGAAAAGCTGGCTGACAACCGGCTGGGTGAAAAATCGGCGGCTGTCCAAGACCGGGTTGCCCGCGCCCGTTCCCGTCAGCAGAAACGCTTTAAAGATACAAACCTTACCTGCAACGCGGAAATGACACCGGCCGAGGTCAGGGATTTCTGCACGCCAGAAGAACCGGCTCAGGGTCTGCTCAAAACAGCCATGAAACAGCTTAACCTTTCTGCCCGCGCCTTCCACCGTATTCTCAAACTAGCCCTCACTATCGCCGACCTGGAGAACTGTGATACCATCAAAGCCCATCACCTGGCTGAAGCCTTGCAGTACCGACCAAGGCGGATGATATAGCCTGTCCCTAATAAAACAGGAGCCGGCTGTGGATAAATCCACAGCCGGCTAGAGCAGTACTGAGCAGTTTGCCCGCCGCTACCATTAGGCAACCGCCCAGTCTTGGTCCGACTAATATCTGCTGCGCGTCTGCCGAAGAGAGCCCCCCCTCGCCCACAGGTAAGCGTAACGGTCACGAGGAGACATGGTCAGCCATCTTAGCCGAAATATAAGCTTGCCAATACTATTCATTACTTTCACGGCTACCCCGCCTTTACAAACACCGTAACATAATTGTAACTCAACAGCACCGGGTGTAAATAGTTCGATAGTAATAACAGAGGTAGTAGTCTAGTAATAACGGCGGCGTAACCGCCAGGGGCGCCTATCGCTGGTTGGCGGCTACACAGCCGAATTCAGCGAAGGAAAATCACGCCGACAAACAGCAGGAGCAGACCGACGGCAATGGCTATCCAGCCCCCGGCCTTCAATCCCCCGGGCTCGGGACGCTCCGGCGAATGCTCGACATATTCTCTGACATCGGCACGGGTAGCGATGGCATCGTAGTAGCTCCTCTCCTCACGCCGGCCCCAGAAGATGGTGACCAGGCCAAGAAGGATGAAGACCGCCCCCATGACCACGGCTATTAACCAATCGTACTCAAGCACAGCAAGGTTCCTCCGGGTTACCCCGCCATAACTATAGGCTTTAACGGGCTATTTTTCAACCCCTCGGCCCAGGCCGGCTCTTACCCCGTCCAAGAGAGCAATTAGGTGACTTCAACCGTGGCGCCAGCATCTTCCAGCTTCTTCTTCATCGCCGCCACGTCATCCTTGTTAATACCCTCCCTGACTGGCTTCGGCACGCTCTCAACCAGGTCCTTCGACTCTTTCAGCCCCAGGCTTGTTATTTCCCGCACCGCCTTAATGACACTGATCTTATTGGCACCAACCTCTTTGAGAACAAGGGTGAACTCGGTCTTCTCTTCGGCAGCCGCTGCTGTCTCGGCAGTTTCGGCCTGAGCGGGTGCCCCTGCGGCCGCGACCGCTACCGGCGCCGCCGCCGTAACCCCGAACTCGGCCTCAAGGGCCTTTACCAGTTGGGACAGCTCAACCACGGTCATATTTTTGATGGCCGCCATAATCTCGTCAATATTGGCTGACTTCGCCGATTCCTTTTTGGCAGCCGTCGCCGACCCTTTGCCGGAAGCCGCCTTGGTCGTCTTGGCCTTCTTCTCTACCGGTTCAGCAGCACCGGCATCTTCCTGACCAGCCTCAGCTACAACCTCTACTTCATCTGGTGACATTTTATCCTCCCTCCAATTGTCTGATTCTACCCTGTAATACGCCAACCATTCCCTGTATCGGGGCATTAAGACAATGCACTAAAGCGTATATCGGACTCTGTATACCTCCCACCACCTTCGCCAGCAGAACTTCTCTTGTTGGCAAAGCGGCGATCGCTTTCAGTTCCTCCGGGGTGAGCAACCTATCCCCCAGAAAACCCCCCTTAACCGCCAGGCTTGTTTTAGAAGCCCTAATATGTTCCGCTAAGAGCTTGGCCAGCCCGGTTATATCGCTATCGCTAAAGGCGATAGCGACCGGTCCGCTGAAGAAACCAGCCAACCCCTCCCGACCAGCCCTTTTGACAGCCAACCTAGCCAGGGTATTCTTGACTACCTTGTAATCTACACCGGTCTGTCGGAGCATGCGCCGCAGACCGGTCATCTCCTGTACCGTCAGCCCCCGATAGTCGGTTAGGATACCGGCGTCAAACCTGGTAAACAACTGCTCCAGGTCATCAATAACCCGTACCTTCTGCTTTCTTAGCATCCTACCTCCTTCAGCATCAAGTTAATAAGCCGCCAACTTAAAAACACAGTCCTTGTGCCGGCTGCACAAGGACTGACCTTCCTTACCCCAGCCAAATCCGGCTGAGATTAAGGGCGAATCGCCTCGGCAGGCACACCAGTTTTAAGCCCTATCGGGCACCCACTGTCTACGGACCTTATTAAATTTTTACTAATCGGCCCGGCCAAAGACCGCCACGGTGCAATTAAAGAAGCCGTTAATACCGCCAACATTATGGGTCAAGCCAACGGCAGCATCCGCTACTTGCCTCGGCCCGGCTTTACCCTGTAGCTGCTTGTAGACTTCATAAATCATCCTCAGCCCGCTGGCGGAAAGAGGGTGCCCGAAACACTTCAGACCGCCGTCGGTATTAACCGGCAGCTCTCCCTCCAGAGTAAACGTGCCCGCCTCAACGTCGGCCGGGCCCTTACCCCTGGGGCTGAAGCCTAAGTCTTCATAGATAAGCAACTCGGTAATGGTAAAGCAATCGTGCACTATGGCCACATCTATCTCCTGGCGTGGGTTCTCAATACCCGCTTCCTGATAGGCAGCCTGACCGGCGGTCACCGTCTCCGGGATGTGGATAAAATCGTAGTCCGACTGGAGCACAGCCTGGCCGGCACCATTGGTAAGCGCCAGGCCCTTGACCAGAATGTAGTCCTGGCGCATGCCCTTGGCGATCTCCGGCGTAGTGATAATAGCCGCGGCGCTGCCGTCACTGACGCCGCAGGCATCGAACAGACCCAGCGGATAGGCAATCATAGGCGCATTTAAGGCCTGCTCCAACGTTATCTCTCGGTGGAACTGGGCCTTGGGGCTGATGGTTCCATTGTGATGATTCTTAACCGCAATCTGGCCCAGAATGCGTTTCCCCTCATCGAAACTCAATCCGTAGTGATGAAAATACCTCGTTGCCAGCTCGGCAAACTGGCTGGCCGGCGGCAACTCCCACTCCACCATGCTGCGGTCGAACTGGTCAAGAATATCCATGTTAAAGCCACCGTAGTGGTCTTTACACTTCTCAACACCACAGGCTAAGGCAATATCACAGGCACCGGAGGCCACGCCATAGCAGGCATTGCGGAAGGTATCAGTGCCGCCAGCGCAGAAATTTTCCACCCGGGAAATCGGTATATACTCCAGCTTCAGAGCACTGGATAGCTGCGTGCCGGTGAAGCCACTTTCCCGACTGCCGTACCACGCCATCTGAATATCTTTGGGCTCAATACCGGCGTCTTCATAAGCCTCGTAACAAGCATCAACTATCAAATCTTTGTGGCTCTTGTCCCAGAGCTCCCCAAACTGGGTACAGCCCATGCCAACTATGGCCACCTTATCTCTAATACCACGCATTATTTTCCCTCCGAAGTTACTCTTATTATCTTTAAGTCCTGGCTGGTATTGCCTTCCAGAAGTAGCTGCTAATCCCATCCTTGGAATAGAGCTTCCTGAAGCTCATCTCCACCGGCATTTCTGGTTTGATCTGCCCTGGATCACGGTCAGTCATATAACATAGCATCCGGCCGCCACCTTCGAAATCGATGGTGGCCGTGACCGACGGGTGATCCGTCATTGGGAAGGTTATATAGTCCATGGAAAAGGTAAATATCTTGGCTTTCTTGTCCGACATCCGGTACGGTTCGAACTGGTCTTTGCTGTGGCACTTGGTACATACCCGCTGCGGCGGATACTGGATAGTACCACAGACCTTACACTTGCTCCCTTGCAAGCGCAGGTTCGCGTCACGCTCACGCCACAAGGCCGGGGCCGAGAAAAAGGCCACCGTCTCTTTGCGCGGCTCTATGGGCAAAATACCCCGCCAGACCAGATATTGTTTATAATCATCTATCACCCGTTTTGAACTCAGGTGAGCCTTCATACCACGCCGCGTCCCGAATTTAGTTATCTGGTCGGTCACTTTCAGGACAAAGGCATCACTGCCGTTACCATAGCTGGCCAGCAAGATACGGTCACCGGCCTTGGCCTCTTCCAGGGCTGCTACTAGCAGCATTATCGACTGAGCGGCACCAGTATTACCCATGACACCAACCATCGGGTCCTGCATCTGTGTCTTGGCATCAAAACCAAGCGCCTTGGCCAGCTCGGTATACCTTCTGGCGTCTGGAGAATAGAAGACCACCTTGGCCAAGTCCTGAGGGCTAAGACCAGTCTTTTTCAGAAGTCCGGATACTGCCTCTTTCATGACCTCCAGGTAGCCATGAGTTGCCGCAAACCTGTCCTCCCAGGAGCGAACAAAAGTATCACCGTCGGCCCGCCACACATCCATTATCTCGTCGGAGACCGAGTAGCTGCTCTCGATGGTAGCGATTACATCGGTATCACCGACCATCAGGGCACCAGCGCCGTCTCCCAGGTTCTGCTCAAAAGCTGTTCCCGGAATGCCCAGGCGGCAATCAGCCGCCACCACCAGTACTTTCTTGGCCGAGCCGGCCTTTACTGCATCCACCGCTGATTTCAGGGCACTGGTGCCGGCACGCAGCGAATGAGCAAAGTCAGCCGTATCCGTGTCCCGCCTCAGGTCAGCGGCCATGGCTACCGTAGCCGCGCCCAGCTTCTCCTTATACGGCGAGGTCGTTGAAGCAAAGAAGAGGCTATCTACCGTCTCCCGATCCGCCTCACCAAGACAGTCTATAGCCGCTGCTGCTGCCATAGTTATACTGTCCTCATCAAAATTGCAGACAGCCTTCTCGCCGCCGGCACCTTTGGCGATAGCCTCGCGGCTCAGCCGCCACAGAGGTAAGTAAGCACCATAGGATGTAATACCAATCATATCTTTTCCACTCCTAAACAAGGCCGGCTAAACCGGCTGAAATTCGTATGAGACCTTACCATCGGGCAGTTTCAGCGAGACCACTTTAAGCGCCATACCTACCTTGATATCGGCCCCGCTGACATCACGGCTCAACCGGCCAAAGACCCGCAGGCCGTCGAAATCGGCTACAGCCAGAGTATAGGGAGCCTCGCTCTCAAACCCGCTCGGCCCGTAGTTTACCACAGTATAAGTGGCCAACTGGCCGGTACCCTTGATTTCTACCCATTCCACATCGCTGGATAGACAATGGGGGCAATCCATCTTCGGTGGGAACTGCAGCGTACCACACGCCCGACACCTGGTGGTCATAAACTTGCCCTGCTCCAGGTAGGTAATAAAATCTACGGCCTTGGCTTCCGTGGTAAAACTGACGGTACCAAAGTTGTCAAAGCCCATCTAAACTACCTCCTTAAAATAGTGACGTTGCCGTACTGTCCGACACCCCCAATATTGTGCACCAGACCTACCTCCGCATCCTTCACCTGGGCCTCGGTGGCCTCTTCCCGGAGCTGCCGCACAATGGTCCTTATCTGGGAGCCTCCGGTAGCCCCGATAGGATGCCCCTTAGATAGCAACCCACCGTCAACGTTTATCGGCATCTTACCGTCGGCATAGGTCTGCTTTTCCTCAATCAGCCGGGGGCCTTCGCCGGCTTTGGCAAAGCCCAGGTCCTCATAGGCCATCATCTCGGCGATGGTAAAACAATCGTGAACCTCGGCGACATCGATATCCTGCGGCCCCATACCGGCCATCTCGTAGGCCTGCCGGGCAGCTTCCTGACTGCACCTCAAGCCGGTAAGCGTTTTCCGTCCCGACATAGTCATGGTGTCGGTAGCCGCCCCCAGCCCGATAATCCAGACGGGAATCTTACTAACACTTTTGGCGACATCGCCACTGGCCATGATGATACAGGAAGCGCCGTCGGCGTTGGCACAGCAATCAAATACCTTCAATGGCTGGGCAACCGGGTCCGAAGCCAGCACATCTTCCAGGCTCAGTGCCTTGCGATAGGTCGCCTTGGGATTCAGCGAGCCGTAGTGTGAGTTCTTTACCCTTATCCTGGCCAGCTGCTCTTCGGTGGTGCCGTAGGTGGCCATATGCGCCCGGGCATACATCCCGTAGCCTGAGGGCATGGTGATGCCGAAGGGCGACTCCCAGATAATATCGGCCCCACGGCCCATCCTCTCCGCCACCTCTCGCGAAGTCAGCTCCGACATCTTCTGAAAACCGATTACGGCCACCACTTTATGTAACCCTGCCTTTATCATCGACCAGGCTACCCTTAAACCGGTGGTACTGGAAGAACAGACCGTTTCGACATAGAAGGCCGGTTTCGGGGTCAGTTCCAGGTACTCCGATATCAGGCCGGACGGCGTCCGCTGTTTGTCGTACTCGGGCGCCGAGCAGGTTATGGAAGCATCGATATCATCGGTGGTAATGTCCAGACCTTCCATCGCCTCCTTGAAGGCATCAAAGCACAATTCCCTGACCGATACCCCACACTTACGGGAAAACGCCGTCTGGCCGACGCCAATAATGGCCACATCTTGCATCAAAGGCCCCCTTTCAAATTCCTCAACTGGTACTCATTGCCAGGGCCGTTTTAAGGTCCAGCTTCACACCAGGACCCATTGTGGTGGTGATTGACGCCGTCCGGATATACTGTCCTTTGGCGCCACTGGGTTTGGCCCTGACCACGGCGTCTATCACTGCGGCCAGGTTTTCCACCAGCTTATCGGCGTCAAAACTTACTTTACCCAGCGGTAGATGAATAATCGCCGTCCGGTCCAGCTTAAATTCCACCTGGCCTTTACGGGCGTCATTGATGGCCCGGGGCAAATCATCGGCGGCGACCACGGTACCCGACTTAGGGTTGGGCATCAGCCCTCGCCGGCCCAGAATCTTGCCCAGCTTGCCCACTTTGCCCATCATATCCGGGGTGGCCATAGCGGTGTCGAACTCAAGCCAGCCACCCTCAATCTGCTTGACCAGGTCATCACTGCCAACGAAATCGGCCCCGGCCTCCTTAGCCACCCTTTCCGCCTCGCCCTGGGCAAATACCAGGACCCGCACCGACCGCCCTAGCCCATGAGGCAGAAGCACCACCCCCCTCACCTGCTGACTGGCATTACGCGGGTCAACACCCATCTTGAGGTGGACTTCCACAGTCTCATCGAACTTGGTAAAGGACACTTTCTTGGCCAGCTCAACCGCCTCCTGAGGGGAGTATACCTGCGCCCGGTCGATGACCTTAACGGCTTCAAGATAATTTTTACTTCGTTTTACCATTTCACTTCACTCTATCTCAATGCCCATACTCCGGGCCGTACCCACGACGATACGCTCGGCAGCCTCAATACTGTTAGCGTTGAGGTCTTTAGACTTGAGCTCAGCTATTTCACGGAGCTTTTCCCGGGACAACCGCGCCACCTGTTCCCGACCGGCGGTGCCGCTACCCTTTTCAATCCCCGTTGCTTTTTTGAGCAGGTCGGTTACCGGCGGCGTCTTGGTGATAAAGGTAAACGAGCGGTCCTCGTAAACGGTTATTTCGGCGGGAATAATAGAACCGGCCTGGGCCGCTGTCCGTTCATTGTACTCTTTGCAAAACTGCATGATATTCAGCCCGTGCTGCCCCAGGGCCGGACCAACCGGCGGGGCCGGGTTTGCCTTACCGGCTGGTATCTGCAACTTGATAACCGTCTTTATCTTCTTGGCCACTGCTATCTCCCTCGCTATATTGCGTTCAATTCTATTTACGGCAAAAATTCAAGCGCAACCAATCTTCTCTATGCGGTCAAGACAATACTAAAGTTTCTCTACCTGAAAGAACTCCAGCTCGACCGGAGTCTCCCGTCCAAACAAGGTGAGCAGCACCTTGACCTTGCCCTTGGCCACGTTTATTTCATCAACTATGCCCACGAATTCGGCAAAGGGGCCGCTAGTCACCCGGACACTCTGCCCCTGACGGAAGCCAACCTTCACCCTCGGGACTTCTTCCGTCTGCTGCAATATCTGATTGACCTCTTCCTCAAGCAACGGGACCGGTTTGTTACCGCTTGCCGCCACAAAACCGGTCACCCCCGGGGTATTACGCACTATATTCCAGCTCTGGTCAGTCATCTGCATCTGGACCAGGACATACCCGGGTAACATCCGCTTGGTTAAAGTTCGCCGCTGCCCGCTCCTGACCTCTATCTGTTCCTCGGTAGGTACCACCACCTGAGCAATGTCACCCGCGGTGTCCATGAACTTGATACGCTGCTCCAAGTTACGTCTGACCCGTTCTTCATACCCGGAATAGGTGTGAACAGCATACCATTGTTTTTCGTCATCAGTCATCGGCATTCACCAAGAAAACGGCTACTCAAAATCGCCAGCGCTATCTCAACTATTACCCTGTCTCCAGTCAGCTACCCACAAATATTATGTCAATGAGGCGCGAAAAACCATAGTCAATCGCCCCCAACACCAGGCCAGCGGTAACGGCCACGATCAGCACCAAAATGGTTAAATAGATAGCTTCCCTTCGGGTTAGCCACACTACCTTCCGTAACTCGGCGATGATGTCACCAACGAGCCTGAATCTCGAACCACTTCGCCTGGCACGCTGCGTCATAAAGCGAGCCTCACCAACCCCTCACTCACTTGATATTACCTCACCTCCCGATGAAGCTGGTGAGTGCGACAACGGGGACAGTATTTCCTGAGCTCTAGTCGCTGGGAGTCATTTCGCTTGTTCTTGGTTGTTGTATATGTCCTCTCCTTACACTCAGTACAGGAGAGGTGAATGATAGTCCTGGCTTCGGTCTTTCTTGCCATGCTATGCTACTCTATGACCTTGGTAAAGGTACCAGCGCCTACCGTTCTACCCCCTTCCCGGATGGCAAAGCGCAGCCCCGGCTCTAGAGCCACCGGGTAGATGAGTTTTATCTTCATGGTTACATTATCACCGGGCATGACCATTTCCACCCCTTCCGGCAGCTCAATGGTACCGGTGACGTCACTGGTCCGGATATAAAATTGCGGCTTATAACCGTTAAAGAACGGTGTATGTCGGCCGCCCTCTTCCTTGGTCAGGACATATACCTGGCCCTCGGCATAGGTATGCGGCTTGATAGAACCGGGCGCCGCCAGTACCTGGCCACGCTCAATTTCGTCCCGGTCGACACCCCGCAGCAGAATGCCGACGGCGTCACCTGGCTCAGCCTCATCCAAGGTCTTATGGAACATCTCCAGACCGGTGACCACCGTCTTACGCGGCTCATGGTGCAGGCCGACTATTTCCACCTCTTGCCCTACCTTGATAACGCCCCGCTCCACGCGGCCGGTCGGTACGGTTCCACGTCCCTTGATGCTGAAGACATCCTCAATATTCATCAGGAACGGCTGGTCCTTCGGCCTTACCGGCGTGGGGATGTAGTCATCAACGGCATCCATCAACTTCCAGATAGGGCCGCACCACTGACACTCCCGCTTTCCACAGCCGCACTCCAGGGCCTTAGTGGCACTTACCCTGACTATCGGTATCTCATCACCGGGGAATTGATAATGGGGAAAGACCTCTTCCCGCAGTTCAAGCTCGGTGACCTCGAGCAGCTCTTCATCATCCACCAAGTCTACCTTGTTCAGGGCGGTGACGATATAGGGCACCTCCACCTGATGGGCCAGCAGAAGGTGTTCTCTGGTCTGGGGCATCACCCCATCATCGGCGGCGATAACCAGGACGGCGCCGTCCATCTGAGCGGCACCGGTTATCATGTTTTTAATGTAGTCAGCATGACCCGGACAATCTATATGGGCATAATGTCGCTTCTCCGTCTCGTACTCGATATGGGCAATGGCAATGGTCAGCCCCCTGGCCTTCTCCTCGGGTGCATTATCAATAGATTCAAAGGCGCGGAACCCGGTCTGCCCTACCTTGGAGAGTACCAAGGTTACCGCTGAGGTCAACGTTGTCTTGCCATGGTCGACATGCCCGATAGTGCCCACATTACAGTGAGGCTTGGTCCGCTCAAACTTCTGTTTCGCCATTTTCCGTCCCCCTTGTATTCCAGCCCACAACCAGATTCGAACTGGTGACCCCGTTCTTACCAAGAACGTGCTCTACCGGCTGAGCTATGTGGGCATGTTTTCGAAGCTAATTCTAAGTGAACGAAGATGAAAAGTCAACACGAAGACCACATTCTTTTAAAAAACCTTATTCCCGTCACTAGCATCCAGTCATTAGTTGAAGGCTATATACTCAATTGCCGATGCGAAGGCAAGTCGCCATCAACCATCGGCAACTACACACATAGATTACGATGTTTTACATGGTTTTGTCAAGAGAATGCCTATCCCGACGAACCGTTGAAGCTTACTTCAGGTCACATAAGGCGATTTCTATGGTATTTATCGAGTGAGCCGAACCGCTGGAACGGCTGTTCGACTTCAGCGAGAAAACCAGCCAGCCAAGCAACGATAAATCATTACTATCGCTATTGCACAGTTTCTTTACCTAGTTACATCAAGAAGGTCTTATCGCCGATAATCCACTGAGCCGCATCAAGACACCAAAGCTTGAAAAGAAGGTTGTTCAGCGCTAAGCCAACAAGAAGTCGAATTGCTACTAAGCAAGTGTAAGGCGAAGACGCCGCTTGACGTTCGTAACCGTGTTTTCTTGATGATGCTGCTTGATTCTGGTCTAAAGGGAAAAGTAGAGCATAGCCAAGGAGGTGGCTATAGATAGCTTGTACCTATTGACATAATAGGAAAGCATGTATTATAGTTGGTAGAAACTAACCGTGGAGGTTAATAATATGACTAGAGTGTTCAAACCTGTTTGTCTAATTACAGTGCTGGCGTTGGTGCTGGCGCTGGGTGCGGCGATAGTGCCAATTGGCTACACTCAGGCCGCCGGCGGTACGTATTATGTTGACGCCGTCGGGGGTTCGGATGCTAATGGCGGAACGGATCCCACAACTGATGCATGGGAAACAATAACCCATGCGCTGGCAACGGTGTCTGGTGGAAACCCCGCTGACCCCGATATCATCAATGTTGCGGCAGGCACTTATGATGCAGCTAACGGTGAGACCTTTCCGCTGGCATTTGACGACTCGGGCGTTACTCTGCAGGCTACCGGCGCGGCCACTATTGATGGCGGCAACACCGGAGTGATATTGGATGTCAACGCCGATGGCATCGTAATTGACGGTTTCACCATAACCAATGCTACCGGCAGTGCCGGAATTAATGTCGAGGATAGTGATGGCGGCTTCAGTATTATAAACAACACCTTTACCAACATGAATACCGGCGTCGTCTGGG
>DUEU01000016.1 GCA_011191985.1 Dehalococcoidia bacterium | reverse complement strand
TGATATGGAGGAATCGGCTTTAGAACCGCTGTGGACCGAGATTCAGCAGCGGTACAACTTTAAGGTCGACATGAAGCACCTGGCTTTCTTCGGGATATGTGAAAAATGTCAGGAATAAAAAATTTTTTGCTTCTTTGGGCAACCATTTGCAGTTGCAATAAACTGTCTTCTAATGGGAGATATCATGAGTAATGACGACAGACTAAAACTCAGCACCATACTGCACTACTGGATTGACCATAACAAAGAGCACAGCCAAGAGTTCAGGGAGTGGGCCGATAAGATAGCCAGACTGGGTGAGATTGAGGCCGCTAAGGAGCTTGAGCAGGCAGCCGGGGAGATGGATAAAGCCAGCAAGTCCCTATCTCGCGCCTTGACAATCCTGAAGGAAGAGGAGCAGTGAGATGTGTTTATCAAAGGTATATTTTGCCAAGAACGGTGAGCAAGAACTCATCATGTCGGAAATTACCTCCTTAAAGATAGCGGCGAATAAACTCCAGTTAACGACGCTTCTCGGGGAGCAAAAAGAAATTGCCGCCAGTATCAGGGAGATTGATTTCCTGACCCACAGTATTATTCTGGAAAAGAAAGTATAAGGGGGATTTAATGACACCCAAGCTCAAAATCCTAGCCAGCAGTCTGCTGCTGATCCTAGCTACCGCTTTGGCTCTGGGGGGTTGTTCACCGGCAAGTACGGAAAAACCGGGCGTGGTGACCAGCACTTCGCTTATCGCCCAGATAGTGGAACGAGTCGGCGGTGACCGAGTTAGCGTGGCCAATATCATTCCGCCGGCACAGTGTCCGGGACACTTTGATATTAAACCGGGCGATATTCAGAAGCTGGCTACCGCCGACCTTTTCTTCCTCCACGGCTGGCAGGGGGAGCAGTTTTCTCAAGAGATAATTGCCTCAGCCGATAACCCCGACCTAGTCACCATCCAGCTGGACATTCAGGGTAACTGGATGACACCGCCGGTACAGAAAGAAGCCACCGATAAAATTACCGCGGCTCTGTGCCAGATAGACAACCAGAATGCCGACGCTTACCAGCAGATGGCCGCAGAATATACCGACGTGATTTCGGCTAAGGAAGCCGAAATAAAGGCTAGGCTTCAGTCGGCGAACCTCTCCGCGGTGAATGTCCTGTGTGCCGACCAGCAGGTTGGTTTCGTTAGCTGGCTGGGCCTTAATGTATCCGCCCCTTACGGCCGTCCAGAATCGCTTACCCCTCAGATAGTCAGGGAACTGGTAGATACCGGCAGAGCCTCAGGGGTGACCCTGGTCATCGATAACATGCAGAGCGGGCAGGATGCCGGGGCAGGCATCGCCGAGGAGCTTGGGGTAACTAGGATAATCCTCTCCAACTTCCCCGGCGGCTTTTCCGATACTGAAACCTGGGAAAAGGCAATCGATAAGAACGTTCAGTTGGTCCTGGAGGCGATCGGCCAGTGATCCGGGCACCAGCTGTGAAAGATGGAACCGTGAGCAAAACGATGATAAATATTGAGAATGCCGTAGTCTCTTATCGAGAAGACGTTGCCCTGCGCGGCGTATCACTCAAGGTGCGCGCCGGAGAGTTTCTGGGCATAGTCGGCCCTAACGGGGCCGGAAAGACCACCCTGCTGACGATAGTTAACGGCCTGGGCAAGCTGCTCAGCGGGCAGGTAACAATTTTGGGGGAGCATTTTGACCCTAATAACGGCCACTCCATAAGGAAGAAGGTAGGCTACGTTGCCCAGGTGCAGAACATAGACCCGAGGATGCCCATGAGCGTGCGTGAAGTAGTCATGGTGGGACGATATGGGCTCTTGGGGCTGCTACGAAGACCAGCCAGCCACGACTGGGAGATTGTGGACGAAGTCCTGGAAATGGTGGGCATGACCGAGCTTGCCCGACGCCCGATTGGACACCTATCCGGGGGAGAGCAGCAGCGGGTGGCCATTGCCCGCTGTCTGGCTCAGGAGCCGCAGATATTTCTTCTGGACGAGCCGACGGCGTCCCTGGACTGGCGTGCCAAGACGGATATCCTGGAACTGGTAAAGCTAATTCACGATTCGCGCAACCTGACCACCCTGGTGGTAACCCATGACCTCAGTGCCCTCCCGCTTGCCTGCGACCGAGTGGTACTGATGAAAGAGGGGCATATCTGGGGGGAAGGGTCTCCCGAGGAAACGCTCACTGATGATAAGCTCAGTGAGCTCTATGATATGCCGACGGCTGCCGTCAGGGCACGGCGAGCGGAAACTACCCTAGCCTAAGCTACCCTAGCTGATAGCTGCCCTTTAGCATTAAGGAGTGTCGAGCGTGGATCTGACCATTTTCGGTTATCAGTTTATGCAGAACGCAGTCCTCTCCGTCTTGCTCGGCGGCATTGCCTGCGGTACCGTCGGTGTTTTCGTGGTACTGATGCATATGCCCTTTATCGGCGTGACCATGTCACACGCTGCCTTTGCTGGTGCCATGCTCGGCCTCTTAGCGGGCTTTGACCCGCTGCTCGGTGCCTTTGGAGCCTGCTTCATCGCTGCTGCCATCATCGGACCTCTCGCCGACCGCGGGGAGCTTGGTCCAGACACCTCAGTCGGCATTATATTCTCCCTGATGCTCGGGCTCGCTTTTCTCTTCATGGGACTTATGCCCGGTACTAAGTCGGGAGCCCTTGAGATACTGTGGGGAAGTATCCTGACCAACACCAGGAGTGATGTCATACTACTGGGCGTGGTAGCTGCCGTCGTCGTTGGTCTCGTTACTGCCTTTTATAAGGAGTTTCAGGCCACCGTGTTTCACCGTGATATGGCGCTGGCGGTCGGTATTCCAGCCACCGTCGTCTTCTACGGCATCCTTTTCCTTACCGGAGCTACCGTTACCGCCTCGCTCCGTCCCATTGGCGGGCTATTGGTCTTCAGCCTTATTCTGAACCCGGCGGCAGCAGCCTATCAGCTTACCTACAGCATGAAACGTATGTTTTTCCTTTCCGCCGGCTTCGGCATCCTTTCCGGACTAATTGGCCTCCTCATGTCCTACCTCTTCAACATCCCCAGCGGCGCCACCATAGTCATCACCTCCTCGGCAATATTCGGCATCGCCACTGTTATTTCCCCCAAGAGAAAGGTAAAGCGCTGGCAGCACCAACCGCCACTAGAGGTGAGGCAGTGACCAGAGTTTTCTTTAACCAGAAAGCCGCTGCCTGGGATGAGCAACACTGCGAGCAGGATATCGCCAAGCTGAAAGTGCTGTCTCAGCGCCTGGGGATTGAGCCCGGTACCACCCTGCTTGACGTGGGTAGCGGCACCGGCATCTTCCTCCCCTTTCTTCTCAAGAAGCTCGGTAAGCAGGGGGTCCTGGTTGCCCTTGACTATGCTGAGGAGATGCTAAGAAAGGCGCGAGGTAAGAATTTTAGCCAGAGGATTGGCTACCTTCAAGGTAACGTCGCCAGCCTGCCCCTGCGTAGTGAAATCTTCGATGCCTGCGTCTGCTACTCCAGCTTCCCGCACTTTCAAAACAAACCTAAGGCTCTAGTGGAAATGAACCGGGTGCTTAAAGAGGGCGGCTGGCTATTTATCTGCCACACCTCAAGCCGGAGCGAAATTAATCAAGTTCACTGTCAAATTCCGGCCTTGGTAAATGATATTATCCCGGTGGAGAGCGAGATGAAATCCTTACTCGAGCGTGCTCAGTTTATTAATATCAGCATAGCCGATGATGCAAGTAGCTATCTCGCCATAGCCCAGAAGAAGCCCCAGCTGTAAAAGCTACCCGTCTCTAACGGCGTCCCGTCTACCTAGTCCTTATGAATACAGAACCAGGGGACCCCTTTGATAATCTTCTTGTCCACCAACCCCTTCTTAACCAGGTCATCCAGGATACTGTG
>DUEU01000015.1 GCA_011191985.1 Dehalococcoidia bacterium | reverse complement strand
GGCCAGTGTTTCTTTCGTGGGTACCATCGGTTTTGTCGGCATCATCACTCCCCATGCTGTCCGCCTGATATGGGGTGCCGACCATCGTTTTCTGCTGCCCCTGTCGGTGCTGGCCGGCGCAATTTTCATGATTCTCGCTGATCTGGTTGCCCGCACTGTGCTGGCGCCTACCGAAATACCAATAGGCGTTATTACCGCTATCTGCGGTGCCCCCTTCTTCCTTTACCTGCTGCGGCGTCGCAAGAAGGCCATTTTTTGAGGTTGAAAGTGGTTGAACTGGAAATGCAGAATGCCTCGCTGGGCTATAATCACCGGCCGGTACTGCAAGACATTAACTTCAAGGCACTACCGAGAGAACTGGTGGGTCTCATCGGGCCTAACGGCTCTGGCAAGTCAACAATTATCAAGGCACTGAGTCGCGTAATTCAGCCCCTGTCGGGCAGGATATTGCTCGACGGTAGGGATATGACCAAGATTCCACGACAAGAACTTGCCCGTTTAGTCGGTGTAGTCCCCCAGATGCCGCTGCTGCCCAGCGCTTTTACCGCTCTTGAGATAGTGCTCATGGGTAGGAATCCGCACCTCGGGCTGTTACAATCGGAAAGTCAACATGACTGGGCTATCGCCCGGCAGGCCATGACCAAGACCGACACCCATACACTGGCCAGCCGTCGGGTAAACGAGCTCTCGGGGGGGGAGATACAATGCCTGCTGATAGCCCGTGTTCTGGTCCAGGAGACGAGTGTGATTTTGCTAGACGAACCAACCGCCAACCTGGATATTGGTCGTCAGGTTGAGATACTTGACCTGATCAAGAAACTCTGCGTGGAGAATAATCTAACGGTTCTGGCCGCCCTTCATGACCTTAACCTGGCAGCACAGTACTGCAACCGTCTACTACTGATAAACGAAGGACGCATTCATGCTGAGGGGACTCCTTCTGAGGTAATCACCAATAGAAACGTCAGGGAAGTCTACGGCGCCGGGAACTGTGTTTACGCCCATCCTATTAATGGTCTACCTACTGTCCTGCTAAGTACCAGCCAGAATAAGTCTATCCAGATATTATGATGAGCGATTTAATCCATAAGATAAAAAATAGAAACGGTTCCTGCCTTAGTTTAATGAGAAAAAAGAAAGCAGCGTGTAGTTTCATATTTTGACGCCGCCCGGTTAAGCTCTCCGTTTTTACGATAATGAAGGTGGCTTCGCCGATAATACACTTGCTGAAGGTGCCACTCGTCAGAGGAATAGTTTTAACATTGTGTTATTGCTAGACGTTCTTTGGTGAGATTTCTCTTTATCCCTCTCTTTTGTATTCCAGTCTAACATTTTACCTGGACTCCTTTTTGGGGGGAAGGTCACTCTCCCTTGAGGGAGAGGGGGATAAAGGGGGTGAGGGTGAATACACTATATAATTGACCAGTTTTGAGTGCTATAATTGGGGGGTGGGGATAGACAATGCATGAGGCAATGCTCTACGAAAAGCTGGCGGATGCGCGGGTGCGCTGTAACATCTGCCAGTGGCGCTGTAGCATAAACCCGGGCAAATACGGTGTCTGCCGCATGTACCATAACCGGGACGGCGTGCTTTACAACATGAACTATGCCCAGGCATCGTCGGTGGCCGTTGACCCCATAGAAAAGAAACCGCTGTTCCACTTTTTCCCCGGCACGCTGGCGTTTTCCATAGGGGGGTGGGGCTGTAATTTTCATTGCGAGGGCTGTCAGAACTGGCAGATATCCTGCCCTACGACTGATGAGCCGTGGCGGGGCTCAAGGGAGGTTACACCCCAGGAGGCGGTGACACTGGCCAGGCGCGGCAGCCAGGGGATTGCCTGGACCTATAATGAGCCCAGTATCTGGTTCGAATACACCCTTGACTCGGCTAGACTGGCTCGGGAAAATGGCCTGTATACCGTGTATGTCACCAACGGCTATCTTACTCCAGAGGCGCTCGACGCCATCGGACCTTACCTGGATGCCTGGCGGGTGGATATCAAAGGCTTCAATGATACCCTTTACCGCAGCATCGCCCGGATAAGCCACTGGCGGGGCATACTGGAGGTCGCCCGGCGGGCCAAAGAGAAATGGGGTATGCACGTTGAGGTGGTGACTAACATAGTGCCCACCATGAACGACGATGACCGCCAGCTTGGGGAACTGGCTAGCTGGATAAGGGATAACCTGGGTGAGCTGACGCCATGGCATGTGACCCGGTTCTACCCTCAGCATAATTTGACGGATATACCGCCGACGCCAGTGTCAACTCTGGAGTACGCCGCTGATATCGGCCATAAGGCGGGCCTCAAGTTTATCTATGCTGGAAACGTACCGGGGCATAGCAGCGAGAACACAGTTTGTTACAACTGCGGTCGGCTGGTAGTCAAGCGGTTTGGCTATCAGGCCGAGATAGTCGGATTGCAGGGTTCACGATGCCGCTTCTGCGGCGCGGAACTCAATTTCCGGACAGGCGGTCAGGGAGGTGGTCATAATGATTAGGAAACCAGTTGTGGCCGGGCAGTTCTACCCGGCATTACCCGACCAGCTCAGGGAAACTATCAAGGGAATGGTCGATGAGACCGCTGAAAAGGAAGATATAGTTGGCCTGGTTTCCCCCCATGCCGGCTATATCTACTCCGGTCCGGTTACCGCGGAGGTCATCTCACACATTAAATTCAAGGACACCTTCGTTATTCTGGGGCCTAACCACACCGGCAGCGGTGCGCCGCTGAGTATTATGACCGGGGGTACCTGGCAGACACCGCTTGGGGATGTAGAAATCGACTCGGAACTGGCCCGGCATCTTCTAGAAATCTCCCGGTATTTGCAGCAGGACGAGCTGGCCCATCTGTTCGAACACTCCATAGAGGTTCAGCTGCCGTTTTTGCAGTATTTCAAGCCGGACATCAGGATAGTGCCCATCATTTTGGCCCATTCAAGCGGGGAAACTTTCAAGACCATCGGCCGGGAGATAGCCAGGGCGGTTAAAGACCTGAGTAGAGAGGTGGTCATCATTGCCAGCAGCGACATGAACCACTACGAGTCGCATGAAGTGACCAAGAAAAAGGATAACCAGGCGATAGAGGCGATGCTGGCTCTGGACGAAGACGAGCTTCTAAAACGGGTCGATGATTTCAACATAACAATGTGTGGCTACGCACCAGCAGTATGCCTTATGGCTGCTGCCAAAGAGTTGGGGGCAAACCAGGCGGAACTGGTCAGGTACCAGACCAGTGGTGACGTCTCCGGCGATTATGCTGCCGTCGTCGGCTATGCCGGCATAATAATAAAGAAGAAGGAGCTATCCCCTTTGGTAAAGCTGGCCAAGCAGGCCGTGGAAAACTATGTTGCCGAGGGGAAGGTCGTTTCTCCGCCCGAAGTGCTCAACCCGGAGATGAAAGAAAAGGCGGGGGTGTTTGTCTCCACCCATAAGCTTGGGGAACTGCGGGGCTGTATCGGCACCTTTGAGCCGCAGCGGGACAACGTGGCCCGGGAGGTAATTACCAATGCCATCAGTTCGGCCACCAGGGACCCCCGCTTCGTCCCCATCGCCCCCGATGAGCTTGAGAAGCTAGACTACAGTGTGGATGTGCTGACCAGCCCGGTGCCGGTGGAGAGCCAGAACCAGCTTGACCCGAAGAAGTACGGCGTTATCGTGGAGTGTGGGATGCGGCGCGGCCTGCTGCTGCCTGACCTGGAAGGGGTGGACAGCGTTGACGAGCAGATAAATATCTGCCGCCTCAAGGCAGGCATCGCCCCTGATGAGCCAGTCAAGCTCTACAGGTTTGAGGTGAAGCGGTATAAGTGATATAAGGGGAGTTTAAGAGAGGCGAAGCCTATTTAATATCTATTCCCGCCCACCACCCTCAAGGAAGAAGACAGATTAAAAGGTGAGTTTTGAGAGGCAGCGCCTCTCTTATCAATCCCTCCCCCTCTCCCTTGAGGGAGAGGGGGACACAGGGGGTGAGGGTGATAGTAACAGCGCAATTTCTGGAAAGTAAAAGGTAATGGTAAGGAGGGCAAAATGGGCATTCTTTCACCAACACTGGCGGCAAGGGATGTGAAGAGGACTATCGAATTCTACCGGGATACGCTTGGATTTAAGCTGGGCATTTGCTTCCCCGATATTAACAACCCGGAATATGCCGACCTCTCCAAGGACGGCATGTCGCTGATGTTCCTCCCGGCCCAAAGCCTGGGTATCGGCCAGGATGAAAAGCTCGGCGTTGGCGTGGACCTGTACCTGCAGATTGACGGTGACATTGATGAGTATTACCAGGAGCTAAAAGGGAAGGGTGTCGCTATATTACTTGACATAAAAGATGAGCCGTACGGTATAAGGGACTTCACCATAGAGGATGTTGACGGCTATAAACTGACTTTTAACCAGACTTCCCAGGCAGCCAAGGTCTGTATGAGTTGCGGCATGCCCATGACCAAGCCGGAGGAGTTTGGCGGTGGCAACGAGGAAAACATCTACTGTGTCCACTGTACCAACACTGATGGGACGTTAAAGAGTCAGGAAGAAGTCTTTGCGGGGATGGTCGACTTCATGATGAGAATGCGAAACCTGGACAGGGTACAAGCTGAGATTGCGGCCAAAAACCACATGGCCAATATGCCGGCATGGAGTGGGAAGGCTTAGATTATTCATTGTCGGGGTTGGAGTAGTATATGGACATGTTTGAGCAAAAGGCACAGGAGCGAAAGGGGAAAGAGGCACCGCTAGCGGCCCGGATGAGGCCGGCGGCTTTCCATGAGTTTGTCGGGCAGGAGCATATTGTTGGGGAGGGGCGGGTGCTGCGCAAAGCAATCGAGGCTGGCCAGCTGCCTTCCATTATACTGTGGGGACCACCGGGCAGCGGCAAGACCACCCTGGCCGGTATTATTGCCAATAGCACCGATTCGCACTTCAGCCCGATAAGTGCCGTCAGCGCCGGTGTTGCCGACCTGCGCCGCATAATCGAGGAGGCTGGGGAACGCCGTAAACTGTATCAAAAGAAGACTATCCTCTTTATCGATGAGATTCATCGCTTCAACAAAGCCCAGCAGGACGCTGTCCTGCCTTACGTTGAGGACGGCACCGTCATTCTTATCGGGGCGACGACGGAAAACCCTTCCTTCGAGGTTGTTTCACCGCTGCTGTCCCGGTGCCAGGTGCTGGTGCTGAACCCGCTTAACGAGAATGAACTGCGGGTTATCATCCTGAGGGCGCTCAAGGACAGATTGAAGGGTCTGGGGGCATTAAATGTAGAGCTAGACCCGGATGCGCTGGTACACCTCATTACCATGGCCAACAACGATGCCCGGGTGGCGCTTAATACCCTGGAGGTAGCCACCCTGGCTACGGCCCCGGATGCCGCCGGCCAACGCCATATTTCACTGGCTACCATTGAGGATGCCATCCAGCGCCGGGCACTGCGCTATGACAAGGCCGGCGAGGAGCACTATGACCTTATTTCTGCTTTACATAAGTCAATGCGCGGCTCAGACCCCGACGCGGCGTTATACTGGCTGGCGAGGATGGTGGAGGCGGGCGAAGACCCACTGTATATTGCCCGTCGTATGGTTCGCTTTGCCTCGGAAGATGTCGGCATGGCCGACCCCCAGGCGCTAGTGGTGGCTATGGCGGCGCAACAGGCGGTCCACTTCATTGGCATGCCCGAGGGCAACCTGGCGCTGGCTCAGGCGGTGGTCTATCTGGCCACGGCCCCCAAGAGCAACTCTCTCTACCAAGCATACTCGCGGGTACAGCAAGAGGTCAAGAATGGGCCGGACGCACCGGTGCCATTACACCTGCGCAATCCAGTAACACCATTGATGAAAGACATAGGCTATGGCAAGGGGTATAAATATGCCCACGATTATCCGGAGGCCTTCGTTGTCCAGCAGTATCTACCGGATTCGCTTAAGGACAGGCAGTATTACCAGCCGGGTGAGCAAGGATACGAAAAACAGGTGGCCGAACGGCTCAAGGGCTGGCAGCAGAAGAAGAGAGAGGCTGGCAATGATGATAAGGAGGCAAAAGCTTGAGGGAACATATTACCTTCCCCTGTGGTGATATTCAACTGGAGGGTTGCTGGCATTTTCCGGACTCAGTGGGCCCCGTACCGGCGGTAGTTGTCTGCCATCCGCACCCACTTCATGGCGGCAGCATGTCGAGCAATGTCGTTTTTGATATCTGCGAGGCATTGGCTCAGCGGCAGGTAGCGGCTCTGCGTTTTAACTTCCGGGGGGTGCGCGGCAGTGGTGGCACCTATGGGAATGGTATTGTAGAACAGGAAGATGTCAGGTCGGCGCTGGCTGTGGTCTCCGCCGAGGCCCGTGTTGAGCAAGAAAAGATAGGGCTGGCGGGTTACTCGTTCGGGGCTGGTGTTGCCATGGCGGTCGCCATTAAAGATGACACGGTGAAAGTGCTGGTACTGGTATCACCGGCGGCAGAAGAATCGGGCTGGGAGCAGCTAAAGGAATACTCCAGGCCGTTATTTGTAATAAGTGGTGAGCACGACTTTCTAATGTCGCCAGAACAGGCGCGCCAATATATCGGGGATAACACTAGGCTGAGGAAATATGAAGCTATCTCCGGTGCCGACCACTTCTGGGAGGGATATGAGGCGGATGTGGCGCAGAAGGTGGCCGAGTTCTTGACAACCGCCCTTAAAGCAGTCTGATTTGGGGCGGTGCCTTTTCTTGACACACATGTAGCCACAAGCTATACTAAACGGTGAAAATAGTGGAATCTGGCTGACGCGGGGTGGAGCAGTGGAAGCTCGTCGGGCTCATAACCCGAAGGTCGTTGGTTCGAATCCAACCCCCGCTACCAAGATCGTTTAGGGAAGCAGGGATGCTTCCCTTCCTGCTTATTCTCGGGCCGCTAGTAGCTTACACTTCCTGCTTGGGCCACTTCCATGCATACCAGGCTATCAGGGCTCCTACTG
>DUEU01000014.1 GCA_011191985.1 Dehalococcoidia bacterium | reverse complement strand
GTGAGTAGAGGCAAGCTCTATAGCAGCGACGATGGACAATTCGTAGCGGACGTCAACTACCGGTTCCACGAAAAGTCTCCGACAAATCTGTGGGGTGAACTGACCTTTAACGAATATAGATTGGTCCCTGATGGTCCAGCCTATGTTATTGAGTTAGAGGACAGCTATAAATACCAATGCTATCTCAAAAGAAGAGTCAACCGGGCCGTTAGTGGGGTCCCACCTCGCTATGTATATCATTTCACAGCAGTGCATTGATAAAAAAACCGTTGCGGGAGGAATCTAATATAGAGTCCGGCTCAAAGCCTACGGTTCAATTTTCCCGAACCTCTCCTTGTAGAGCTTCAACTCCGCTCTAGCTTTTTTAAACCCCTCGGCTATAAATAAGAGTTGAGCTTCCAGCTTGGCTTTCTCCCCTTCCGCAACGCCGTACTGATAGCCACAGTAGATCTTCAAGGCTTCACTGGTGACCTGGGTCATGCTCTTGTGCTTCTGCTTGCTCAATATCTTTACTGTCATATAGTCATCGGGGTATAAATATACTTGTCTCAGGTTTTTACGGGCGCTTTTTCTCTCCCGTTTAAAGGGCCACATCGTCACACCTCCAGTATGCACAGTACGTACTAGTTAGTACGTACTGTGCCTGATAATGGTTAAAATTGGCACTAAAATAATGGCGCAATGTCCTATTCCCACCACTGAAATTCTTTTAAAATCACCAACGGTGTTCATAAATTCCCCCAACAAACGATATAATTCTGGGAAACGGTATAATGAGCTTACCTTTTATACCGGTGTCGGCATTTTTCGGCTGCCAATTGTTTGTTATGTCAAGCCAGGCTTTCACTCCGGTTAATCCTCTTTTCCTGCTTTACCCGTTTTCGGCAGATTCCTTCCCCCTACCCTACGAGTCGGCAGCTCCAGGTTATCGGCCGGTGAGTTTCGCAGGTGGACCCGGCTGATGTCGGACAGGGCCAAGTTAATGTAACCCCTGAGGACCTCAAGCTGGGAATGCCCCAGTATCCGCTGCAGGCTGAAGACGTCCCCCCCGTTTCGCAGGAAGGTGACCGCCATGGTGTGGCGAAGGGTGTGGGGACTCAGCCGGACCCCGGTGATGCCCGCCTTTTTACCGTAGTGCCCGACTATCGACTCCAGCCGGTTCTTGGTCAGGGGACGACCATCACGGGTCAGAAAGACGTGGTCATAGCGCGGCATCGCCGGCTCTGGTCGATGGCAGGTGGTGTACTTCCACAGCGCCTTCTGCACCTTGGCACCAATGGGCACCAGCCTTTCTTTACTGCCTTTCCCCCACACCTTCAGCAGGCGACTGTCCAGGTTGACGGCTTGAAGGGTCAGACCGTTAAGCTCACTGCAGCGCAGACCGGTATCGAGCAGGGTGAGCATGATGGCGTAATCCCGATAGCCGGTGTCTGACGCGACGTCTACGACAGCAAAGAGTTGGCGCAGCTGCTCCTCGGTGAAGGTGGGGATAACCTTTTTCGGAGCTTTGGGTATCTTGATACGGATGAAGGGATTTTCTAAAATAAATCCCTCTCTATCAAGCCATGCCCAGAAGGCCTGCAGTGCCCTCATATAACCGTTTATGGTATGCCCGGAGAGGCGCTCCGCTTGAGGCCTGGTGAATCGGTGTTGGGCAAATCTGGGCTGCTCCTGGAGAAAGCTAACAAAATGACGGAGCTCGCTGGCCCCGATCTCCCTGACATCGGCGGAATAGCCCGCGTTGGCGAGAAACTCCCCAAGGTAACGGACCGCGGCGGCAACGATGGCGATGGTGTGTATGCTTTTTCCTTCGCTTTTAGCTGTAAGGCGGTATCCCTCCATCAGTTTGTCCAGTGGGGTGGCCAAACCCCTCCGAACTGCCTGGTTGAGGAACCCTTCTATCTCCGGCTTCAGGTTATCACCGGACTTCATCTCTTTCCCCTTATCTCTCAGCATGGCCGCAATCCAGACCGGCCGCGTGCCATATTTATATCCTTAACGTATAATAAGAAAGGGCAGGTTTCAATTTTCTATCGCCTTCTCTGATTCTGGTTAATTCTGGGAGACCAAATGGAACTGGATGATGTTCTTAAGATCCTGATATTGCGCACCCTGGGTCTGACCCAGGAAGAGGTGGCTGAGCGGCTACATCGTGCTAGGCAGACGGTGGGGGATGCCGAGCAGTGGTTTATCGACTGTCGGCAAGGTGACGCCTCTGCCCTATTGGACGATTACCGCATAAAGAGACTGATAGCCCGCGAGTTCCTAGGTATTGGGTTAAAAGATGACCAGCTGATTAGGGCTGGGCAGATAACCGGCGATGATATCTTGCTGCATTACGGCCGGGTTTTGCCCTCCGAAACAGGCGAGGCAGCGGCCGACATCGAACCGGTGATCCCGGTGTCTCCTGTTTATGTCAAGCTATTGACCACCCACTGGCGTCTTCTGCGCCAGCTTGCGATTACCTTCCGGACCCAGCTAACGCCCCCCGGCACCGATCAACTTTTCACGGCCGAGGTCTGCCGCCGGGCATATCAGGCCCGGCAATCCGGGGTGACGCTGCTGTCCCCTACTTCGTGGACCACGGTCATTGAGGCGCCACTGGAGTTAAGGTTATCACCAGGCACGGCCCGGAAAAGAACGGTGGAAGCGAGGCTACCAGTAGAAGCAGAGGTTCTCTTCCCCCATCTCGTCGCCCACCTGAAAGCCGAGCCCGGCGGCTTCCCCCGTTTCCGGGCGTGGAAGACTTGGTTGGGACGTCTGGTCGAGATATGCCTGGAGAGCGCCGCCGACTTAACCCAGCGCTATAGAGACGCCGCCAGAATGTATTACCAGGGTGACCGCCGACAAAGGGGGCTGTTTTTCCGTTGCGCCGACTATATCGGCCAGTTCGTCCTGAATCATCCCCCTGAGGCGGTGCCGGTATTCGCCACCGAGCCCCAGTCTGAGGGGCTAC
>DUEU01000013.1 GCA_011191985.1 Dehalococcoidia bacterium | reverse complement strand
TTCGGGCTTCGGCTCCGGCTCCAGTTCAGCCACCGGCTCAGCTTCAGGCTTCGGCTCGTGCTCTGGTTCAGCCACCGGCTCGGCTTCAGTCTTAGGCTCAGGCTCTGGTTCAGCCACATGAATCACAACACAATCTTTAATAAGAATATTCAACTCATAGTCACCATATTTGCCCTCAACAGTTACCGTTTGTCCCTCTTTCAGCTGGTTAAGCTCTGAGCTGTTCTTCTTATCAAACACACAATTTACTTTATATTCCTCTCCCCCTGGGCCACTGCTCAGACTAACATAATACACATCATTATCATCATCGACCACTACATTAGCCACTATGCCCGTCACCGTGAGAATCTTGTTCTTAAACAGCGTCGCTGCCTTTTCTTTATCCATTCTACAGAGGGAGTATATTTCCTCAACTGTAAACTCCATGTTGGTTGCCCCGAAGTCCTCTCGAGTTGCTATGCTTTCTTCTGCAGTCGCCGCGATATCTTCACTCAGGAGTGATTTCTGCTTCTTCTCCAGCAACCGCTCTTCTTTTAATTGTCGGAAAGTCTTTGGTATCTTCTTGTAAGATTTTGATACTAAGGGATAGCCGCACCACTGGCATGCCCAGTCCAGGGTTCTCTTAGTAGGCCGACTGCAATTAGGACATCTTTTCATTGGACACCCCTCCCCCCGGGATTATACAACATATCTCCCTGGTATGCCTCTATTTTTGTCGGCCGGGATGCGCCACTTCTTTGGCGCCACTGGTCTTGAGAGCGCTAAAGAGCTTGCCTCTCAGAATATCCGGCCTATTGGCATTCATGAGGGCATTTTCGATGGTAACCAGGCCATCTTTGGTCAGTCGTTCCAGGTCCTGGTCCAGAGTGTGCATGCCCTGTTGAGAACTGACCTCTAGAACGCTGGAAATTTCATGAATCCGCGATTCACGGATAAGGCTGCCAATGGCGTAGTTACCGAGCATTATCTCAAAAGCGGCCGCCCGCCCGTTACCATCCGCCCTAGGCAACAGAACCTGCGTCATAACAGCTTGCAGGACTATAGCCAGCTGAGACCTTATCTGAGGCTGCTGATAAGGCGGGAAGACATCGATTATACGGTCAATAGTAGCCGCCGCGCCTATCGTGTGTAATGTGCTTAAAACCAGATGGCCGGTCTCGGCGGCGGTAATAGCGGTAGACATCGTCTCCAGGTCTCGCATCTCCCCGACCAGGATCACGTCGGGATCCTGGCGGAGGCTGTGTATCAGTGCTGCCGCAAAAGAGCGGGTATCCTCACCCAGCTCCCGCTGGATAATGAAGCATTCTTTGTCCCGGTGGACGAACTCGATAGGGTCTTCAATACATATGACCTTTCTTTTTGCCATACTGTTGAGGTAATTGATCATGGCCGCCAGGGTTGTCGATTTACCGCTGCCCGTGGGCCCGGTCAGCAATACCAGCCCCCTGGGCTTGAGGATAAGCGACTTGCACACCTCGGGCAGGGCAAACTGTTCAACAGTTGGCGCCTCTAATGGTATGAAGCGTAGTGACAGGCATACACTCCCACGCTGCATGGCGATATTGACCCGGAAACGGGCCTTCCCCGGAATATTGTAGGCAAAGTCAAGCTCGCTTTCGTGGTAAAACATCTCTCTTTGCTTCTCGTCAGTGAGGCTCTCAAAAGCCTCCCGGGTGTCCCCGGAAGTTAACGGCGGTTCACCTCTGACCGGTTCCAGTACCCCGTTGATGCGCAGGGTAGGCACCGAGCTTGCTTTTAGATGCAGGTCGGACGCCTTCTTCTCTACAGTCAACTCAAGAAACTTGTGAATATCCATTATCCCAGTCTATTGACGGCGATAATTCTATACTTAACTATAACTTAACTATACTAAGATTACCACCCAACCGGTAAAGGTAGAATAACCAGAAAGGGCCACCACCGCTAGTAAATAGTACTGGGTCTTGCGTGACTTACTGACATTACCAGTTTTACCGGCGTATCATCACCTTAACTCATTACAAAATCTCAGATTCAGTGTATAATGAGGCTAAAATAAAGGGGTGAAAATGCCTAGAAAGTATTTACTGCTGTTAACAACCGTACTTCTCATTACTTTTACGATAATTCCTGGCTGTAAAGGTACTGGTGAGCCGATACCGGAGCCAGCACCAAAGCCATCCCCCAGCCCTTCTCCCGAGCCATCCAGCACCTACACCAGCCTGTCTGATCAAATCACCGGCCTTAATCCCGCCTCGCCATCGTCTTTAGCCGGCATTCTCGGCGCTGCCCAGGATATTGAAACGGCCAGGGCAGAAGGCACCGTTTCTGGAGCGGAGGCGGGCAAGCTTGAAAACGAGCTAAAGAGCAAGTTCAGCTCATGGACCAGAGAAACAGTGGACGGTATCGACCCGGCTAAACCAGAGTCAATAAAGGACTTCTTCGACCTCCAGGCGGTGCAGCGGACCGGTGAGTATGACGAACTTGTTGATCCCGCAACAAAAGAATATAAAGAAGAACAGATGACCGACAAGTTCAACCAGTGGGTAAGAAACCGGGTCGATGAGATAGACCCCGAAGATGAGGGCGCCCTGAAGGACATGTTTGACCTTCAGGTTATTCAACGTACGGCAAAATATGATGAACTGGCAACCACAGATACTCAAGAATACAAAGAGGAACAGATGGGCAGAAAGCTCAACGAGTGGGTGAGAAATCAGGTCGATGATATAGACCCTACCGACCCGGATAATCTGAAGTATTTTTTCTGGATGCAGAGAGCCCAGGCAACCGAAAAATACGACCGATTCGCCACTCCCGAGACCCATGATTACAAAGAACGACAGATGAAGCAGAAATTCAATGAATGGGTCGAAAACTGTGTTAATGACCTCGACCCCGATGACCCCGATTTTCTGGAAAAACTCGAAATGCTACGGGCAATTCAGCTTTCGGACAAATACGATAAGTTCATCGTAGAATCGGTGCACCAGTGGAAAGAGCGTACCCTGAAGCAAAAGATGGACGAGTATATTGCCGACATCGTCGATAATCTGGACCCATCATCACCCACTTTCTGGGAAGACCTAGCCAGGCTAATCGAGTTCCAACTGAGCGATGTGTATGACGATCTTTGCGCCAAGGGCACCAAAGAATATAAACAGGCCCAATTAGCGGCCCTGCTCACCAAACCACTAGGGCCGCCGCCGATGATTGCCGGCGTCTACCCTACGATTGGCCAGACTGATGTCCCTCTGGACCAGTCAATTATGATCGTATTCGAACAGCCCATGGAGCCAGGCTCTCTGAAAGAAGCTATCGAGGTCTTACCCGGGACAACATTTGATACGATACCAATGGTTGAGGAGAACTTTATAATTCTGCTTAAACCGCTGGAACCGCTGGCCGAGAATGCCACCTATAACATCACTGTTAGCCAGCAGGCCGTGTCACTGGCCGGCATACCGCTCCTGGAGACCTACGAGTTCAGTTTTGAGACCAGGGCAGCGGGGCCGGCCCCCAACATAATAGCCACTTCCCCAGCGGACGGTACTATAGATGACAAGGCCGGCCAACCCGTCATCATAACGTTCGACCAGAGAATGGCTACTAGCTCCGTAGAATCGGCGATCAGCATTTCCCCGGCATTCGACTATAGCGTTGTCTGGACTGACGGCAATACTCAGGCTATCTTGCAGTCTCACGCCCCCCTAGACAGCAACACCATTTATGGGATAACGATAGGCACCGGGGCTATGTCCGGTGATGGCATTCCCCTTGAGAAGGATTATTCATTCAGTTTTACCCCCGTAATAATGAACCTGCCCCACGTAATGGGAACGCTACCTGATTCGGGGCAGGGGGGCGTGCCGTCAAACCACCCTATTCAAATCGTTTTTGACCGGTCTATGGATACCGCGTCCGTCGAGGCACGGCTGAACGTATCCCCCGATTTTACCTATGATACCCGCTGGTATGAGGCTGACATGGTCTTACAGATTGAGCCGTTAGCACCTTTGCTGGCCAGCCAGCAGTACGCCATTACCGTTGGTACTGGAGCGCTGTCCAGCTTTGGCCTGCCTCTGGAAGCTGACTATGAACTCGTCTTTACTACCAGAGAATAGTCACTGTTTAATTCGTTAGCGTTGGGAAAAGCGTTTCGTGAGTTTATCCGCCGTTAAAGACAGGTCAGATTTACTTAACGATGAAGGCCCCACAGCCGATAAGAACTCATACCGGTGGGTCATGCTGGGGCTTCTATGGCTTCTGTACGCGGCCTTCGGGATAATCTCACGGGCTATATCGCCACTGGTGACGCCAATCCTCAGGGACCTCAACATATCCTTCGGGCAGATGGGCTTTATTCTGGGGGCCTGGCAGTTGACCTACATAGCGGTTTCCTTAATAGTAGGTACTATTATCGACAGGTGGGGTGTCCGTAAATCTCTCTTTACCGGCGCACTAATAATAGCCCTTTCATCAATACTCCGCTACTTCCCTCATGGATTCGGGACCATGCTATTCGCGGTAGTCCTTTTTGGAGTTGGTGGGCCCATGATATCCATAGGCTGCCCGAAAACAGTTTCGGTGTGGTTCAGTGGGCGAAGCCGCGGTACTGCCATCGGCATAACCACCACGGCACCCTGGGTAGGCGGTCTATTAGCTTTCTCGTTAACAAACAGCTTTGTTATGCCTCTGACCGGCTATAGCTGGCGGCTCACCTTCGTTTACTACGGCCTGATAGCCTGCGTATTCGCGTTGGTGTGGTGGTTACTGGCCAGAGAGGCCAAGCCCGCAATAACTAATGAAAGCACCGGTATCACCGGGGTATTCGTCAGTCTACTCAAGCTGCGCAAAGTCCAGATTGTCCTCATTATGGGGCTCCTGACCTTTGCCGTAAACCACGGCCTCAGCAGCTGGCTACCGAAGATTCTGGAGACCAGCGGACTGTCACCAGCGATCGCCGGTTACGCTGCCTCCATACCTATGGCCGTTGGCATTCCTGCCATCCTCGTTGTCCCGCACATTGTGCCGCCCAACTCGAGGGAACTCATTGTGGCCCTGTTTGCCCTGCTGGCGGCCGCTGCCATTATGGCGATAGTAATGACCTCCGGCTTCCTTTTCTTGACCGGGCTGGTCTTATTTGGTATTACCGCTTCTTCGTTTATGCCTCTTATGATCCTTTTATTGATGGACAGCTCCGAGATAGCGGAGAGGTACATGGGGTCGGCAGGGGGCCTGTTTTTCTGTGTGGCGGAAATTGGCGGATTCGGCGGTCCAATGATAATTGGTGTCCTGGTAGATATTACCGGCACCTTTATGGCGAGCGCAATCTTTCTGGCCAGCGCTCTCGTTGCCATATTCTTCCTGGCCCTGCTGCTGAGAGCGCAGCCTGGCGATACTGAGCACAGCGACCGGTAGACCCCAGGTTATAACACGGTACATCATTATTTTGCCAGAATATTTGGTAAAAACCAGACTATTTTTTGGCCGAACAGGTATTGACATGATAGCTGGCCTGTGATAATATTAGCGTAGCGTTTAATTAACGCTACTTAAAGATTATGACATATTCAAGTGTGTCTGGAAAAGAAGAGGCTTCGTCCCCAGTCAGCTATATTAACCCTCTACGGTGACTATTATGTGATATTATAACCTCAGACTGGAGGTGACACGGTCTCTTACATCAATAAACAGCTAAAGGAGAACTATATGGATTACCAGACACTGATACTAACCAAAGAAAAAGGCGTTTGCACCATAACTCTCAACCGGCCAGAAGTTCTAAACGCCTTTAATGCACAATTGTCCCAAGAACTGGAGCTGGCCATCGATGAGCTGAGCAAGGATGATGCCACGAGGGTAATCGTGATAACCGGCGCCGGGCGCGCTTTCTGCGCCGGTGGCGATATGAAGGGGCTGCCGATTAAACCCGGGGACGTTGCGGCCACAACTACCGCCCTTGAGCAGTTACACCGGTTACTGCTCAGCATCAGGCGTCTCGAGAAGCCGGTGATTGCTGCCGTGAACGGGGCGGCGGCCGGTGGTGGTTGCGACTTAGCCCTTATGTGTGACATGAGAATCGCCTCTGAGAATGCCAAGTTTGTTGAAGCCTACGTCCGTGTGGGCGGCACCTCTGATTCGGGAGGAACATACCTGTTAACCCATTTGGTCGGCCCAGCCAAGGCCTGTGAGCTGCTGCTCACCGGCGACCCGATTGATGCCAAAGAGGCCGAAAGAATCGGCCTGGTCAATAAGGTGGTACCGGCCGATAAGCTGGAGTCCACGACAAAGGAGCTTGCTGCCCGGCTAGCTAGCGGTCCCCCCCGGGCCATCGGTATGATGAAGAAGGCGATATACACGAGCCTTACTCAAGACATTGAGTCGGCATTCCAACACACACTCTATATGACCGCTCTGTGCATGCAAACAGAGGACGCCAAGGAAGGCATTGCCGCTTTTGCCGAAAAGAGGCCCCCT
Source organism: Dehalococcoidia bacterium (assembly GCA_011191985.1). GTDB lineage: Bacteria > Chloroflexota > Dehalococcoidia > Dehalococcoidales > W111 > W111. The sequence continues at coordinate 40,881 of DUEU01000013.1, read as the reverse complement.
GTATATAAGGGTAATTAGTGCCAGGGCATAGCCCAAACGAACGTTACAATAAGTGAGAGAGCACGGGGTATCCGGTTGTCATCTTTGAGTCGTATTAGCTGGTTTGTTTCGTTTGATTGCTGCTGGAAGAAACGAAGTGGAGATAAGAAAAATTTGTTTACTGTTTATAAATGAAATGAGGAAAATAAAAATATAAGGAGTCTGTGGTGTTTGAATTCAGTGAAACGGATAAAATGTTGCGGGCTCAGGTCCGTTCCTTTGCCAAGAAAGAGCTGTCAGAAGGAGCCATGAAGCGGGCCAAGGATGGGCTGATTCCGCCGGAAATCTGGAAAAAAGCGGCCGATATGGGCTATACCGGGATGGATATACCGGAAAAGTATGGGGGGCAGGAGGCGTCCTGGATAGCTCGCGGCATAGTAATAGAGGAACTGGCTAAAGTGGACTTCAACGTAGGCTCACTGGTACATCACGTCCAAAACATGGCCTGGATTACATCACAGGCATCGCCCGAGGTGGCGGCGGAGTGGGTACCCAAGCTTGTCAGCACCGATAAAGTCTGCTGCTCGGCCATAACCGAGCCCGACTGCGGCTCCGACGTCGGTGCCATCAAAACAAAGGCCGTCAGGGACGGCGATTATTACCTTATCACCGGGGAGAAAACTTCGGTTAGTCGGGGTGTATACGCCAACATCTGTCTGGTACTGGCCAAAACCGACCCGAACGCGGGGATAAAGGGTCTTAGCAATTTTCTGGTACCCCTTGACCTTCCCGGTATTGAGATATCACCGCTCGCTGACATGGGTTGTAAATCTGCAGCCAGGGCCAGCGTCAACTTTGATAATGTCAGGGTCCCTGTGAAATACCGTATCGGGGAGGAGGGCAAGGCGTTTGACCGACAATTCATAAGCAGGATTGACCAAGGGCGGGCCCTGCTGGCACTCTTCTGCCTGGCAGCGGCTCAAACCTCTCTGGATGATACGATTGCTTTTTCTAAAGAAAGAATGGCCTTTGGCAGACCTATCGCTAAATATGAGGGTGTGTCTTTCAAAATAGCCGAAGCAGCCACGTATCTGGAGGCGGCATGGTGGCTCTGCTATTACACTCTTTGGCTGGGAGACCAGGGGCTGCCGTCATATAAGCAAGGAGCCATGTGCAAGTGGTGGGGTACCCATTTAGCCACGGAGGTAATTTATAACTGCATGCTTTTGCATGGACACGTGGCCTACACCGAGGAGCTACCTCTAGAACAACGGTTCCGGGATGTTCTCGGTTTTGAGTGGGGTGATGGCACTGCCGAGATCATGAAGATTGATATTGCCCGGCAGATAATAGGCAAGGAAGCTATACCCTATAAATGATATTCAAGACGGCTAATACAAGCTTTTTAACAAGGGAGACAGGATGACAGTGGCCAAGACAAAAGAAAAAAGAGCGGGAAAGGAATTCCCCATATTAGTCTATCCCGAAAAATGCACCGGCTGCCGGACGTGCCAAGTAAGGTGTTCCGTTCGGTATCTGGGTGAGTTCAACCCTTTCAAGTCGTACATTATTGTAGCCCGAGACCACGGTAAAAGAACTACCTCTTTGGATTTTACCGATGATTGTATATGGTGCGGGTACTGCGCCCGGTTCTGTGCTTATGGCGCCCTGGTATTGAAGAAATCGGCAAAGTCCGGGAAGGGGAGCAAATAAGATGGCTATGCTTGGCTATGCTGGCCAGATTCTGAAAATAGATTTGAGCACCGGCAAAATTGAAAAGGAGGCACTCACTCCCGAGTTAGCCCGCAAATTTATCGGTGGCATCGCTCTGGGTGCGAAGTTGCTTAATGATACTGTCAAGCCAAACACGGATGCGCTGTCACCGGGAAATGTCTTAATAGCCAGCTCGACCCCGCTTTCTGGAACAGCTCTCATTGGCTCTAACAAGACAGACTGGACGTCAAAGTCGCCGCTTAGCGGCCTGGCCCAGACAGCAACTTCAGGTGATTTCGGGGCTAACCTGAAGTGGGCCGGCTATGATTCCATGGTGATAACCGGGAAAGCGGCCAGGCCGGTATACATAACCATTTTCGACGATGAGGTTCAGATTCACGATGCTGGCCACCTGTGGGGAAAAGATGTATATGAGACCTCTGACGAACTGTGGGACAAATACGGCGACACCTGTACCGTATTCTGCATCGGCCCGGCTGGTGAAAAACTAGCTACGATTTCCATGGCTTATACCAATAAAATATCTACCGCAGGCAGAAAAGGCTCCGGGGCAGTGCCCGGTTCCAAGAATCTCAAGGCTATCGTAGTCAGAGGCACCAAGGGACTGCGGGTAGCCCATACTAAAGAACTCCTGGCCAAAGCCGATGAAATCTATGAGAGGTACCTGCAGGACCCGCTGCTTAAACGATGGATGGACCTGGGCACCACCATATCCGTAGAGCAATATAGCCGAGAAGGCAAAGTACTCTGGAAAAATTGGCGTGAATCCTACCCCGCTGATAGGCAAAGCAGTCGGTTCAGCGTTCAGCAGTTTATGGAAATCAGAGACGTATCCATTCCGTGCCTGCTTTGTCCTCTCGGCTGCAAGGTGCTGTACAACGTGAGGGAAGGCGAGTTCACCGGTCTGGAAACCCTGCAATCATGCAATATGGGCGCCTTCCTCTCATACGGCGCTAAATTTGACCTTTCAAGTTACAATCAAATTGCCAAGTGCCACGATACGGCCAATAGGCTTGGGCTTGATACCGTCGAGGTTACTTGTGTACTGGATTTCCTTATTGATCTTCAGGAACAGGGAGTAATTGATGAAAAGGTAACCGATGGTATCAAGTTAGAACGCGATATAGACACGTTATTGACCTGGATGCCCAAGATAGCCAATCGGGAAGGTTTTGGTAACGTCATCGCTGACGGTTATACTGGGGTCTTTACCGCCCTCGACCAGGAAGTGGCTAAGTATGCCGTGCAGAGAAGGGGTGGCTCACTGGATATCGATACTCGCGGCATTTTTGGCGTAGAGGCCTTTGGTATTGCCGTAGGGGTTACGGGACCTCACGCAACCTTTGCCCTCGGTCCCACGATGATTGGGGGGCGTGATATCGCCTGGCTGCGGAGATATTGCCTCAGGATGGGCATGTCAGAAGGAGAGCTTGACAGCGTTTTCAGTGATCCATCAGGATTTAATGTAGCCCGGCTCACCAGGTATGTGGAACGCTGGAACGCCCTGCTTGCTTGTATGGGTATCTGCAACCGGGCACCTCTGGCCCGGCTGTATAGCCTGCCATTGATTACTGAACTGTATTCATTGTGTACCGGCCTTGATTTGGAGCCGACTGAATTACTGTCGGCTGCTGACCGATGCGTAGTCCTTCTCAAACTGTTCAATATCAGACAGGGGGCCACCAGAAAAGATGACTACATTCCCGAGCGAAACTTCACCGAGCCGCTCTATATTCTGGGTGAAGAGTCCCGGATGCGTGACTATTACGAAACCAGGAGATTGACCAGAGAAGATATCAAGGCGTTTATCGACGATTACTACCAAGAAAGAGGCTGGGATAAAGAGGGCGTCCCGACCAGAAAGACGCTCACGGAACTGGGACTTACCGACTACATCGAACCATAAAGACAGCAAAACCAGTCTATACGGATTATTTAAGGTGCTTTCGCCGCTTTAGTAACTCTGGTTGCTGGAGAGGAGATAAAGGTGGCAATAACCGAAGGTATGCTCAGCCCGTATCGAGTCTTGGACTTAACCAATGAGCGCGGCTTTATCTGTGGTAAGCTGTTGGCTGACCTGGGTGCCGACGTGATAAAAATTGAAAAACCGGGCGGAGACCCGGCTCGAAGCATCGGGCCTTTCTATAACGACATCCCCGGTCCAGAGAAAAGCCTCTACTGGTGGGCATTTAACATCAACAAGAGAGCCATAACCCTGGATATTGAAGGCGCTGATGGACAAGCAATCTTCAACCGGTTGCTTAAGAAGGCAGACGTTGTCCTGGAGTCATTTGACCCCGGGCATATGGAGAAGCTGGGTCTGGGATACCCGGCGCTGGCTCAGATAAATCCCCGAGTAATTATGACCTCTCTAAGCGGTTTTGGGCAGACCGGCCCCTACAGAGACTATAAGGCACCTGATATTGTAGTCTGGGCTCTATCAGGCAATGCCTATCTAACCGGTGACCCTGACCGGGGCCCGCTTTCACCCAGTTTCCCCTTTGCTTATATTGTGGCCGGGGCCATGCAGGCGGCTATTGGCACGATGGTGGCACTTTTCCACCGGGGTATTACCGGGGAGGGGCAGTGGATTGATGCGGCAGCGCAGCTTTCGCTGGTCCCGTTTTTAGGCCCGGAACCCCTGGCACTGTGGGAAGAGGATGAGACGATTATCAGACGACAAGGCAGACTCATACGCCGCTACCAGCAGATCAGTGCTGGCAAGAAAGCGGCCTGGGTAGATGCCCCGATGCTCTATGAATGCCAGGACGGCGATATATCCTTCGTTGCTTTTGCCGGTCCGGGCATGGGGGAAAGTACAGCGGCACTCAGCCGGTGGATAGAGAGTGAGGGTATGGCCGGCGAGACACTGCGGGGTGTCGACTGGATGGAATTTGAATGGCAGACGGTCAGCCAGGATATTGTGGATGAGATTTCCAACGATTTTATCAGATTTTTCAAGGCCCACACCAAAGCGGAGCTATTCGAGGAAGCTCAAAAAAGGGATATAATGCTATACCCGGTTTTTACCTCTAAAGATCTGCTGGAGTTTGACCAGCTTATCGATCGACAATTCTGGGTAGATGTCGAACACCCTGAACTGAGAACCAGTATCACCTATCCCGGTCCTTTTGCCAGGCCATCGGAGACACCTCTCAGAAAATACCGCCGTGCGCCTCTTGTTGGCGAGCATAACGAAGAAATCTACCTGAGCGAACTTGGCCTGTCCAAGCACGACCTCTCAACTTTGAAACAGGCAAAAGTTATATAACCGAAAGGTGAGGATGCTATAGATGACAAAAAAACCGTTTGAAGGGATAAACGTCCTGGACTTTACCTGGATTGGCGTTGGTCCGCGCACGGTAAGCTACCTCGCTTATTATGGGGCGACGGTGATCAAGGTAGAATCAGCGGCCCGTCCCGACCCGGTCAGGCATGCCACACCCTACAAGGGTGGTATTAGCGGGCTGGAGCGCAGCTACCGCTTTGCTTACCTGCAACATGTGAAGAGGTACGATATCACTCTTAATCTGAACCACCCGAAGGGGATAGAGATTGTCAAGAGGCTCGTTGACTGGGCCGACGTTGTCGCCGATGGCTATACTGCGGGGACAATGGAGAAGTGGGGTATGGGCTATGAGGACCTAAAGAAAATAAAACCGGATATTATTATGCTCCGGACATGTATGCACGGGCAAACGGGTCCCCTGGCTAAACTGCCCGGGACCGGCTTTACCTTAACGGCCTTGTCCGGCTTTGCCGCCATTACTGGCTGGCCTAACCGCCCCCCAGCCGGCCTTTACGATGCTTTTACTGACTCGGTCGTTCCCCTGTTTAACGCGGTATGCCTCATCGCTGCCCTGGACTACCGACGCCGAACGGGCAAGGGGCAGCTTCTGGACTTGTCACAACACGAGGTGAGCATCCACTCCATAGCCCCTCTTATTCTCGACTATACGGTGAACAATAGAGAGCCGAAGACACAAGGCAACCGCCTTGACTATGCCGCTCCACACGGTATATACCGATGTGAAGGTGATGACCGGTGGTGCGCCATCGCGGTATTCACCGATGCGGAATGGAACAGCTTCTGCCAGGCTATCGGGAACCCGGCCTGGACAAAAGACTCCAGGTTCTCCAGCCTATCAGGTAGAAAGCAAAATGAGGATGAGCTTGACGAACTCGTAGAGGAATGGACCAGCCAGCATCCGCCCGAAGAGGTGATGGTTCGGCTGCAGGAGGCCGGTATAGGGGCCGGGCTGGCGGCAAATCTTAAGGACCTGTACGAGAACCCGCAGCTAAAACACTATCGCTGCTTCGAGGAGTTGGACCATCCGGAGATGGGCAAGTTATCACTGTACCAACCGCCCGGCTTTACCCTGTCCAAAGCAGATTATGAAAGACACCGCCCACCATTATTGGGTGAACATAACGAGCTGGTATACACCGATATCCTCGGCATTCCTGACGAAGAATTCGTCCAGTTGATGACAGAAGGGGTGTTCGACTGAAGGCATACTTTCACGACGGCTTTCAAAGAGTGCCTCTCAGCTACAACCTCTCTTTTTGACAGGGCATAAGGCACTTGCTAGAATGCCAATAAATGATATTGATTTAAGCCATTAAACGATTAGAAGATTATTGTAAAGGAGGTGACTATGGAAGAATTTCGAGAACTTGTCGAGAACCACCATGACTATGCCCAGGACTGGAAGGCAAAGACAGGGGGCAAGGTCGTGGGATATTTCTGCACCTACGTACCCGAAGAGATTATCTACGCCGCGGGTATGCTCCCGGTGCGGATTATAGGCAGCCATGATTCGAATGTTGGCACCGAGAGACACATAGCTAATATGTACTGCTCCTTCTGCCGTGACTGCCTGTCGCAGGGTTTAAAAGGGAGATACCCCTACCTAGACGGAATGGTAAAGGCACGCAGTTGTCAGCAAATGCGCCAGGCATTCGCCTCGTGGCAAAAGCACATGCCCACCGAGTACAGCTACTATATAAGTGTACCGGCGCTCATTCAGTCACCACACGCCAAGCCGTTTCTGGTTGCCGAACTCTCGTATTTTAAAAAGTCACTGGAAGAATGGACAGGAAAGCCAATATCTGACGAAGCCTTAAAGCAGGCGATAGAAACTTATGACCTGAATCGCCGCCTTCTAAGACAGATCTATGAACTCAGAAAAGACGACGAACCACCTATCTCTGGAGCGGACGCCCTTGAGATGACATTGTCCAGCCAGCTGGTTGATAAAGCGGAACATAACCGTCTCCTGTCGGAGGCGTTGCCCAAACTGCAACAGCCCAGTCAGCGCCCCACCGCCGGGGTCAGGTTGATGCATATCGGCAGTGAGACCGATGATATTGATTATGTCAAGCTCATAGAATCCCTGGGGAGTATTGTGGTCATCGATGAAACCTGCACCGGGAGCCGCTACTTCTGGAACGAGGGCGGCACGGATGGCGACCTGCTGGAGGCCATCGCCAAACGTTATCTGGAAAGACCCCCCTGCCCGGCCAAAGACCAGCCCGAATCTCGTCGTTTCACTCATATCATGGAGCTGATTAGAGATTTCAGGATTGAAGGGGTGATTATGACGCTGCAGAGGTTCTGTCACAACCACGAGACCGACATACCGGGTCTGCAAGCGCTTTTCGAGAAGGAAGGCATTCCGCTACTCCAGTTAGAATATTCGTTCATCGCCCCCGCTAACTGGTATCAGAACCGTATCGAGGCCTTTCTCGAGATGATCCGGGCCGAAGCACTATGGGTGTAACTGTCCTGGATGTGACCACCACCGATCTATTGGAGGATTAACTAATGGCTCATCAAACATACAAAGTTTACAAAACGGCACCGTTTGACTGTTACCAGAAGGCTAAAGAGTTGCGAGCGGAGCATTTCAACAAAATTATGAAAGCAAAAGAGGAAGGCAAACTGCTCATCAGCGGTTCGGCCACAATAGCCGCCTACGAAATTCCCGCCGGACTCGGTGATGATGTGGTCACCTTTGCTGACGACGGATATGCGGTAAACATCGCCGCCAACCCCGAGTTTTCCGCTGCGGCCCGGGCCGCATCCGAAGCGAAGGGGCTGACCCCCGATATATGCGGCTACACGCTTAACTACGCTGGCTCGGTATACCTCGACCGCTTCTTATTCGGCGGTAGTTTCCCCAAGCCCGACCTCGTCTTCTGTGAGCATAACTGCGACGCCCGTGGTAAGTGGTCCCAACTTATTGCCGAACATTTCGGTGTCCCCATATTTCTCTGGGAAAGACCCTGTGGGCGACTCGGCCAGGAGGAAAAACACCGGATCGACTACATGGTGGCCCAGCTTAACGAGGCCATAGAATGGCTGGAGAAGATAACGGCCAGAAAGTACGACGACGAAAAGCTAATCGAGGCTACCCGCAACTGTTTCTTGAGCGCCAAGCTCTGGGGAGAAATAGTCTCGCTCAACCGCACTATTCCCGCCCCGATAGATACCCGGGCGCTAATAACCTTTATGGTGATATATATCTGGCGACGACACGAAAAAGTGGGGGTAGAGTTCCTTAAAACGCTTAAAGATGAGATCCAGTACCGGATCGACAACGAGATTGCGGCCTCGGCCAGAGAGAGGTGCCGTCTGGCGATTGAGGATGAGCCGGCATTCCTCGCATTGCCATTGCTCCACTGGACGCAGGAAAGGTATGGCGTCGTCTGGCTGGATACCCTGTCGTATACCGGCATCCACGGCGAATTTGATATGCAGGAAGATGGCACGATAGTGGTAACGGATACCCCCGAAGAGCGCTGGGGGAAATTTAAGAACCGGCAGGACGCGCTGTGGGCTCTTGCCTGGTCCTCCGAGCACAGCTGGCTGGAAAGAAGACTCGCCTACCCGGTTGATATTAACCCGGTGTACGTGGCACTGGCTAAGCATCTGCGGGCTGATGGCGTGGTACTGCACCGGACCAAAAGCTGTCCGGCCAACGCAGCCAGTGTCCAAGAACGCAAAATAGCTTTCCAGGAAGCCGGCATTCCGGTAACACTGTACGAGTCAACCCCCTCGGTGCCTTCCCAGGACGACGTGCGGATGCTGAAGTCTACCCTCAAGATATTTTTAGAAGAACAGATGGGCCTGGACGAGTTCCCTGACTAACCACTACGGCTGGTCATCAGTCGCTTTTGGCTTGCCGCATGGCTTGAGAGCATTTTCGCCATTTGAAGTACCAGATAGTTTCAAAAAGGAGTTGGGTAAAGATGGAGCCGATCAGTGAAAAGGAAAAGATACAAACAACTATAGCGGCATTGAGGCGCCGAGGATTTGATGCCAGGTTCGCCGAAAATAGTGAAGTTGCCCGGAAAATAGCGCTGGACCTGGTCCCGCAGGACTGGATAGTCGGTTGCGGTGATTCCGCCACCATCAGGTCAATCGGTGTTCTCCAGGACCTGGCCGATCTGGGTAACAGGGTACTAAACCCATTTTTCCAGCCAAAAATCATGAGAGAAAAACCGCAACCAACGCCACTACGAGTATTCAAGCAAACAGTTATGGGATGCGATGTATTCCTGGCCAGTTCAAACGCGGTTACCCAAGACGGGAAAATAGTGAATATAGATGGTGGCGGCAATCGAGTAGCCGGGATGATTTTCGGACCACTGCGCACCATTCTAGTGGTCGGTAGAAACAAGATTGTCCAAGACGTGAATGAAGCCCTTGACCGGATAAAGAACGAAATAGCCCCCGTCCACTCCCGGACTACCGGTATAAGCCTGGGTAAGCTATGTGCCGAAGCCGGTAAATGCGTGGAGCCGGAAACCTTTTGCGAACCCGGAGTAAGGGCATGTAACATCATTGTAATTCTTGAGGGCAAGCCTCCCGATGCCTGGAGAGAAATAGTAGTTATCCTGGTCGACGAAGACCTGGGACTGGGCTGGGACCCGGCCTGGCCTCAGGAACGCAAAGACAAAATATACGCCGGTTATAAGGCATTCACCCCACCCCACCGTCCGGTGGTGGAATAATGCGGGCAGAGTTGACATCAATCGCCCGAGCTGGTGATTGCTATCACGAAATTGTCTCCTGTCGTGATAGCCCACTCTTAAAAACCATATTTAAAAGGATATTGACAATATATTGACAATTTATCCTTCACAAATTATACTTATAATCAAAAAAAAGGAGGAATAGCTAAATGAAAAGGACTTTGTTAGTCTGCGTAGCGATTGTGGTGGCGGCAATCTTGGTAATCGCTGGGTGCGGTGAACCAGCGCCAACGCCGACACCGACGCCAACACCGACGCCAACACCAACGCCAACACCGACACCGACGCCAGCGAAAACGGTCACCCTCAAGGCGGGTTTTTACCAGCCACCTACTCACACTTCGGTTGTCAATTTTAAAGAATCCATCGCTACTATAGAGCAGCAAACAGAGGGTCGGGTTAAAATCGATGTCTATGATTCACAAACTCTCTTTGCAGCACCGGAGACGATGGATGCGCTCAACAGGGGAATTGGTGACATATCTTCCTTCCCCTTGCCCTTTCATCGAAGCCCCCTACCCTGGTGGGGTATTGAACTACTCCCGGGCACCCTGAAAAATGCCAAAGGAATGCATGACGCGGCCATGAATGGTATGCAGGATATGTACCAGGAAGGCCTTTATTCTATGGGCTTGAATATCAGGATAGTCCACATGTTCTGTCCCGGTGTGACCTATATCGCGACCACGGATAAGAGAGTCGCCGTACCTGACGACGTAAAAGGTCTCAAAATCCATGCTCAGGATACTCCCTCGGCTCACATCATAGAGGTGCTTGGTGGCACCCCGGTGGCGATGAAACAGCCCGAGGTTTATGAAGCCCTGTTGAGGGGTATGGTAGATGGAACACTTAACAACCTCAGCGGTCTTGGGCAGTATAAAATTGAGGAGCCGTGTAATTATCTGTGCACGGTGTCATTTGGTGGCCCATATGTGGCTACTATGATCGGGGAGGGAGCTCTGGAGCAGCTGTCGGCAACCGACCAGGCTATAGTGCTTTCGGTGCTGAAAAGAGCGAGCTATCTAGAGGAACTTACTCTGGTCATCTCGCAAGCGTTCTTGATGGATAGTGTGGTCGTGCCTAACATGAAAGAGGTGGTCAATCCAACGCCAGAGCAGGACCTGTTATGGCAGCAGGCCATGCAGCCAATCGTTGACGAATTTATGTCAAAGGCCGGCCCTGAGGGGCAAAAGGCCCTTGACATTATCCGCGAGTATAACCCGTAACATAATGCGCTAACGAGGTGTCTTACCGTGATTTCTGTGCTTAACAGAGTCAACTCCGCCATGGCGTGGGTTGGTATAATAAGTGTGATGTTGCTGGTGCTGTTAATAGCGCGTGACGTGTTTATGCGATACGTGCTCAACAGCGCTTCTGGCTGGATGCTGGAAGTGGCCATGGGAATTCAGCTTCTCTACGGCTTCTTTTGCGCTGCATTCGTGCTTAAGGAGGGAGGGCATGTAGGCGTACGGGTGTTAACCGACCGCGTCAGCCATAAGACGCGTTCGGTAATGTTCCTGATAAACTCGATCATGGGTATTTTCATCTGTGGCGCCATGGCTTACTACTGCTGGCTGATGACGCAGGCCAGCTACCGTATGAAAGAGATTACCACCCTGCTGGGTTATCCTGTGTTTCTACTGAAGTTGACATTGGTAATAGGCTTTGCCCTTCTCGGCCTTCAATTCATTGCTGAGGCTTACAAATACGGGCAGCTGCTGAAAAAAGGCGACGCTGACAAGGTTTAAGGAGATGTTAATGTAATGATAGACCCACTGCTCGGCGCTGCAATCGCCACCGTTCTTTTTCTGGCGCTGCTAGCAATAGGTGCGCCTATTTTTGTTAGTCTAACAATGGGGGGGATAGTCGGTATATTTCTGGCCGAAGGATCGCGGGGACTTTTAGCTATTAGTACCGTTGCCTTCGGTCATGCCTACAGCTTCGGCGTACTGGCCATTACGTTATTCGTCTTTATGGGCAACCTCCTGGTGCATCACGACATAGGTAAAGAGGTATATGGTGTAGTTTACAAGTGGGTGGGGCAGATCAGGGGCGGTTTAGCCATAGTCAGCACCCTGTTTGGGGCGCTGTTCGGTTTCATGTGTGGTTCGTCTCTCGCCGGTGTGGCCACGGTGGGCGGCGTGAGTTTGCCTGAAATGGAGGAAAGAGGCTATGACCGGCGTATTTCGGCCGGGACACTGGCTCTGGCCGGCAGCCTAGCTGCCCTCATTCCACCAAGTGTATTGATGATTCTCTACACCATTATCACCCAGGCTTCGCTGGGTAGATTATTCATAGCGGGAATCATACCGGGTTTTGCACTCGTTATCCTGATGGTTGCTTACATTTTTATAAGGGTTACCATCAACCCGAAGCTTGCCCCCGCCGGTCCATCTTTTACCTGGGGAGAGAAAGGCAAAAGCCTGGTACACCTGATACCGGTGGCTGTGATTTTTCTCAGCGTTATCGGTGGCCTATACATGGGCATATGGTCGCCCACCGAAGCCGGTGCCACCGGTGCCGTGGCCGCTCTTTTGGTTTGTCTCGCCTATCGCCGCGTTACCTGGGGCAAAGTTAAGACAGCTTCCCTGCGCACCGTGCAAACCTTCGTGATGATATATATGCTGCTGATTGGCGCCAGCCTCCTCGCCCATCTTTATTTCATCTCGGGTATCAATGCCGCGATCCAATCGTCTGTGGCTAATTTGATGGTACCTACATGGTTAATAATAATCCTCATGTGGTTTGTCATGATGATACTGGGAATGTTTCTCGACGCCCCGGCCATGGTTCTGATTGCCGTACCCGTCTTTCTACCCATAATTGAAGCACTGGGTTTCGACATTATTTGGTTTGGTGTGGTAATAGTCTTAGGTGCTGAGATGGCCGGGATTACGCCGCCGGTAGGACTAGCGCTTTTTATCATTCAGAGCATCGCTCCCAAGGGCACTACTCTGATGGATTGTATCATAGGGGCAGCACCATACGTCGGTATACTGTGGATACTCTTAGGACTGCTTATAGCATTCCCTGAAATAGCCATGTGGCTGCCCAGCATGATGAGGGGATATTAGCTGGCGTTGACGAGCTAAGCAAGCAAAAGACAGGTCCTTTAAATGGATATGAAATGAGGAATAGTGACGTAACATGCTAGATTTTCGTTTTTCTGAAGAGCAGGAGATGACCCGCAAAGCGGTGCGAGATTTCGCGCAAAAGGAGATTGCCCCCGGCATCAAGGAACGGATTGCATCAGAGCAATATCCGCGTGACCTTATAAGGAAGATGGCCGGATTGGGACTGACGGGAATGAATATACCGGCCGAGTATGGGGGGCAGCCCACGGACTGGGTAACAATAGGTATCGCTGTCGAGGAACTGGCCAAAGTGGACTTTCACGCTGCCAACATCGTCTTTTTCGACAGCAACACCTCCATATTGATGCAACTGGCTTCACCCGAAGTACAGCAGGAATGGCTGCCGGACATAGCTTCAGGTGATAAGGTGATACTATTCGGGGCCACCGAGCCCGACTATGGTTCCGACCTGTCGGCTATCAAAACGAAGGCCGTAAAGACAGAGGACGGCTACATAATCAATGGCGAAAAGACCTCAATTACCTTTGGCATGCAGGGCGACGCCATAGTAGCGCTGGCCAAGATTGTCCCGGAAACGAAGAGGATGACCCCCCTTCTTATACCCATGGATACCCCCGGGGTGTCTAAGTCAGCTATAGCTGATATGGGCTGGGAACCGATAGGCCGGGCCTCGGTAATTTTCGACGAGGTAAAGATACCGCATAGATACTGTTTGGGTGAAGAGGGTAAGGGATTCTACGGAGCCATGCATCTTTTTGGGGTAGCCCGGGCCTTGGCCGGATTGCAGGCACTGGGTTTGGCCCAGGCCTCTCTCGATGACGCTGTCAGCTATGCCAAACAGCGCGTCGCCTTCGGCAAGCCCATCGGCGATTTCCAGGGGGTCTCATTCAAGCTAGCCGAGGCGGCTACGAATATTGAGATGGGCAGATGGCTTTGCTACCGTACGCTCTGGATGAGGGACCAGGGAATACCTCATGTCAAAGAATCGGCAATGTGCAAGTGGTGGTGCCCTGAGGTGGCCACTCAAATTATACACGATGCCCTAATAATCCACGGGCATGTTGGCTACAGCAAGGAGTATCACCTGGAACAGCGGCTGAGGGATGTTATCGGTCTGGAGATAGGTGACGGCACGGCAAATATTCAGAAAATAATTATCGCCCGAGATTTGCTGAGTTAGTCCATCCCTAATGGTATAGGAAGTGTAAGTGGTCGGGAATATTTTGGCTTGATTTGAGCCTGCTGACTGCTGGCCTGTTCTTACTGAGGCTGCCACTCATAACAGATAGATATTTACCAGAAATTGCTTTGGAAAAGACGCTAGTTTTAGAGGCGGGGGCGAGTTCTGATAACATGAAGCCACAAAACCCGTCTTATTCCAGTACCATCCATAATTGAAGTGCCGCCACGCTAGTGGTAAAGTTAGAGGATAGTCATACCGTATTCTATCCTCAGGCGGTGCCTCTTCTTGCTGTAGATTTAAGGCAGCCGAAATGGCGGAAAATTTTGGTCCTTAACAGGAGGTAGCATGATTAAGAACGTTACTATCGTGGGCGTGGGCTGGATGGGCCGGGGAATTGCCCAAGCCTGTGCCCAGGGAGACTGTAATGTCGTTATTCATGATCTGGACCCCGGCATACTGGGTCAGGCACGGGCAGAAATGAAATCTCGCCTGGGCTACATGATGGAAAAGGGGCTCATCGCCGAAGGTAGCGTAGAGTCAGCGATGTCAAAGGTCAGCAGCACCGTGAACCTTGAAGAAGCTATGAAGACCGCCGACCTGGTAATCGAGGCCGTCCCTGAAGTCATGGACACTAAGAAGGAGGTCTTCCGGCAGATGGATAAACTGTGCCGGGAAAAGACCATACTGGCCACGAACACCTCCACCATGAGTATCTCGGCGATAGGCGCCGCTACCAGCAAGCCGGAGAGGGTAGTCGGTATGCACTGGTTTTACCCGGCATACATCATGCCGCCGGTAGAAATAATCAGGTCGGATAAAACCGCCGACCTGATAGTTAATGAAGCAAGAGACTTTCTTTTAAATCTGGGCAAGATGCCGGTAGTATGCAAGGAAGTGCCCGGCTTCCTTATCAACCGGCTACAGATGGCGCTCAGTAACGAGGCTACCTCACTTTTAGAGCAGGGGGTAGCCACAGCGGAAGACATCGATAACGCCGCCCGCATGAGCCTTGGCCTTAGAGTCCCATTCTGGGGCGTTCTCAAGAATGAAGATATGGGCGTGCCCAAGAATATGCTGCTGCGTGGCTACGAGTATACCTATCAGCAGACCGGCAGTGACAAGTTCCGTCCCACCGAACTGATGAGAGAAATGGTGAGGAAGGGTGAACTCGGCCTGATATCAGGAAAGGGATACTATAACTACACCGAGGAAACGCCGGAGTCGTTCGCCCACGAAAGGGATGAAATGATAATCAAGCTACTAAAGTTCCTGGCAGAGTTGGGATATGCCAAGTTGCCCTAACGAAAATGGAATAGATATTACCATCTTAAGATGGGGTAGTATTTAAACATAAAAAGTCTTCTTAGTAAAAGGAGGCTTTCAAGCAATGGACATGACATAGAATCCAGAAAGTGAGGTGATAGTGAATGGTTTTGCCAGAAGAGTTTGGTATATCAGAAGAAAGCAAAACTGAAACAGCCGGCTGGGGACAAGAGAACTATCCCTATCCACGCGGCATTGCCTTCATTGAGTGCGACGAGATGAAATGCGTGGGCTGCGGAATCTGCCAGATGGCCTGCTCCATGCACCATTTCGGGGTAATCAACAAGGACCTTGCCCGAATAGAGGTACGCAAGTACCTCCTGCCAATATCCAAAGCGGTCCAGGTTACCTGCAGTCAGTGTCAGGAGGAGGAAAGAGAGTGCCAGAAGGCCTGTCCGCTAGACCCGCCGGCCGTCTATTTTGACAATGACCGGCTCCACATGGTAATTGACCAGGAGAGATGCCTGGGGCAGAAATGCCTACTGTGTCGGGAGGCATGCCCCGCCAGGGCTATAAAAAACCATCCGCTGTTGTCTCCCAAGCCCTTTGTCTGCGACCTATGTGATACTGAAAACAATGGCAACCGGCATCCCCAGTGTGTCGATGTCTGCCCGGCGGGGGCCCTTTATTTCAAGGACATGGCCCCTTTTGGTTATTCCATAAGAGACTTCACCCGCAAGCCAGCGGAGGAAAAGGCGAAGCTTATTGCCCGGAGGCTCTACCCTTTGCCCAAAGAGAGTATGTGGGAACCAGGATGGAGGTCGTAAGATGGCCGAGATTAGATTTAACCTGCTGGAAGTTGATCTGACACAGAGTACGAGCAAAGTTATTGATGTCACCGATGACGTCAGAAAATACTTGGGCGCCCGGGGTCTGGCCAACAAGCTGATATGGGACCAAGTACCACAAGGGGCCGACCCGCTTGGTGCCGACAATATCCTGCACATCGGGGTCGGGCCAATAACCGGCCTCGTCGGCACCAAAACGACGCTGAGTTTCATATCACCCCTGACCGGCTGGGCCGGCCGAAGCGCCATCTCCGGTGACATAGGTGACGAGATAGTGAGGACACAGTATAATGCCGGCATCCTTATCAAGGGCAGGGCCAACCGTCCGGTTTACCTTTATGTCTACGATGACCGGGTGGAAATCAGGGATGCCTCAGACCTATGGGGTAGCTGGAAACAAAAGACCGAGGTCACCCTGAGAGACCGTCTGTACCAGGAGACCGGCGAGATGTTCGCCATACTGTGCATCGGCCCCGCCGGTGAGAACCTGGTACGATATGCCAATGCTACCACCGAGTTTATCCACAGTGCCTCCAAGTGGGGCGGCGGCGCAGTGATGGGCTCCAAGAATATCAAGGCTATCGCCGTGCGCGGCACCAAGGGTCCTCTTTACGCAGACCACGGGAAAGTCTGGGAGCTTTTCCAGACGTACGCCTCCAGTCCGTCAACGAGGTTGTTTCGGCTTGATGAGAGTCGCTGGGGACACGCCACGTCAGTGCCTGGCCTGCTCCGCCACGCCGCCGAAGGCATCAAGAACAATCACATTGGCTATGACAAGATCGTTGAAGAAAGCGACGTGCATGCCCACGAGTTAAAGTACCATATCTGGACCGTCGGCTGTCCGGGGTGCGCCAATGCCTGCAAGGTCCCCTTCTTCAAGCACAGCCCCAGGGGGACTTTCGGCGGTGAGTTCCGGCACGACAACACGGGAGGTTTCAATGCCAACATCATGGTGGGCTATGAACAAATGACCGAACTCTCATCCCTCACTGACGAACTGGGGATGGACGCCGAAGAGGTCGGCGGTATCGTTGCCTGGGCGATGGACCTCTATGAACACGGCATCATCACCAAGAATGACCTCGGCGGCATCGACCTGAAGTGGGGCAGCGTGGAAGCCACCTGCGAACTACTAAAGAAGATTGCCTACAAGGAAGACCGGGCGCCGGCGATCCTGGCCGAGGGCTATCGCCGTGCCTATCCTTTACTGGGTAAAGAGGCCGAATATCTGGGATGGGAGGTCCATGGATGCTCAGGCCCTACCTACGATGTGCGGAACCAGGACCCCAAGTTCAAGGGCGAGGGAATAGGCGGCCTCGCTTACGCCACAAGCCATAATGGTGCCCGGATGGGCAGCGGCATACAGGCCGCGCTAAACGAAGCCGCTACCATGTGTGTATTCGTCACCTTTGCTACCAGAAAAATATGGGGCCCCGACGAGCAAACGGCGCGCGTATTTCTGAACGCCGCCTGCGGCTGGGACCTTTCTCCTGACGACGTTAACGACATAGCCTTAAGAAACTACTATTTCAACAGGTGCATCAGCCTCAGGGAGGGCTACCACCCCGCCAAGGATGACTACCTGCCACCACGGGCTTTTGACGAGCCAATCACCGATAAGTACGACGCGACCTGGGTTTGGGATAGGGACGAATTTGATAGGGAGAAGAGGCGGTACTACATGGAGATACTGAAGCTGACTGAGGCAGGTCTGCCGCCGGCCGAGCGGCTGAAGCAGCTTGGTCTTGACTTTGTCATTCCAGTCCTTGAACCTATGGACGCAATAGGCTAAATGTATCAGTTTGGCAAAAGGAGGCAGAGAGAATGACGAACTATGACGATTTTCTGGAACTGGTTAAATACCGGAGGAGCATACGGAAATACCGGCCTGACCCCGTCCCCGATGATTACATTATCAAGATACTCGATGCCGCCCGTTATGCAATGTCAGGAGGTAACTCCCAGCCCTGGGAATTTATCGTGGTGAAAGACTCCGCAACCAGAAAGAAGCTGTACGACGCCTACGTCGAGGGCGACTTCGAGAAGATGCTCAATATTGAACAAATGCGCGTCATAGATTACCGGCATCCAGGACTCCGCATTCCCTACGAAGAAAGGGATAAAGCACTGGCCATGGCCACTGGCTGGAAAGAGGCCCCGGTGATTATTGCTGTGCTCAAGGACCCGCGCAAACAGTGGGGGTCTGTCCTGGTCGCCCATGAGCGCCCGGATTTAGCCGTACTGGCGGCCACTATGGGGCATTTATCCATGATGTTACAACTTGCCGCAGCGTCACTAGGCCTGGGGTCAAACAGGGTCGACGTCAGCGTTCAGGCTCCCTACCGCGCCGTTCTCGGCTACCCGGAGCCCCTGCTCCTTGACATACTCGTGCCCATAGGCTACCGGGCCACTGAGCCAGGGCCACCACACCGCCTCAACCTTGACGAACAGGTGCATCACGAGAAATATGACATGAGCAAGTATATGCAGCACAAAGACTTCCTGAAGTATATCGAGAGGATAAGAGTGCTGGGACAGCCCGGCTACCAAGTATAGGGATAACATGCATTGCTATATCGAAAGGAGAAAATTAAACCGTGGACTTTGAACTAACTGAAGAACAGAAGGCCCTCGTCGCACTGGCCAAGGACTTTTGCAGACGTGAGGCGGGGCCGGAGTATGTGAATGAGATTTTAGCCAAGAAAGAGGATGAACGCATACCGTGGGAACTGCTTAAAAAATTACATGAGGTGGGGTTCCCCATGCTGACTCTTCCCGAGAAATACGGGGGTAGGGACGCTGACTTGCTTACCCGAATAGTGCTTGCCGACACAATGGGGCAATATGGCCATCTTGCCGGTGGCCTGCTTACAACGAACTGGCGATATTGCACCGACATAGCTGTCCTCGGCACAGAGGAGCAGCAAGAAATGATTTTTAATCGAATAATTAATGAACCCTACTTCTCTATGGGCGAGGGAGGTAACGAACCGGACCATGGCTGTGACGTGGTATTCCCATACGATGAGCCGGGGGGCGGTATGGATACCTTTGCCTATAGAGATGGGGACGAATATGTCATAAACGGGGAGAAATGTTTCATCGGTATGCCCAATACCGGCGGTGAACCGGGCGGCCTGCTTTGGGTCTTCGCCCGAACAGATAAAAATGCACCCGTATCCCAGGGCGTAAGCTGCTTTTTAATGCCTACGGAAACGCCCGGTTTCTCGGTCAGCAGGGTTAACGAATGGATATTTACCCGCATGCGGATGCTGGCCGACCTTCGTTTTGATAATGTCAGGGTGCCGGTGCGCAACAGGGTGGGGGAGGAAGGTCAGGGTATGGCTATATTACAGGGTCGCTTTTTCAATCACCTGACACGTATGGCCATGGAGATTGGCCGGGCACAGACGATTTATGAGTATACCAAGGAGTACGCCAAGACGAGGGTCCAGGGTGGTAAACCTATTTTTGAACATCTGACCGTCGGTAGCAGAATAGTTGATATGCTCCTTAATATAGAACGAACCAGGTATCTCACCTACAAGACCGCGTGGGATTATGACCAGGAAACAAAGGCTGGTGGCATATTGCTTGGTACATTAGGGTTCAATCTGTGCAACGCGGCCATCAAAGAACTCGGAATGGTGATGTGCAGCCATGCCGCCGAGGTCTTTGGAGGACGAGCAGCCCTGAGAGAATTGCCTATTGAAGGATATATCCGTGCGACATGGGGCGGCCAACATGCCTACGGCACCGGCACCGTAAACCTAATCAAATCAATGAGTATGATATAAAGTCTAACCGAGCGGCCCAGCCCCTTGTTTCCCTTATCATTCTCAGAATAGCTAAATAATTTACCCGGCATGGCCAATATTGGCCAATGAACTGGTGGTATCGATGCAACTTCTGCCGACCCCACTTAGCTGATTTTATGACATATTCCCGGTTGTCCGCCGGTCCCGGCCTAGCCTCTATAAACCCGGCACAGCAAGCCCCGATTTGCCCACCCTCCAGTTAGCGGGTCGCAAAACTCTTCATCGTCCGGAGTGAGGACATTGGCGTTGGATTCCCAGAGCCCGAAAAGCGAAGGTTCCTCCCCCGGTTTTTCCGGAAACCACCAGCTGGCCTCGCAGTTGACGACGTTCGGTAGAGCACCGGCATCGAGATGGGCCCTCTGTTTTATCCGCCCTCTTCTTGTCTCAATCCAAGCCCAGTCACCATCGTTGATACCCAGCTTCGCGGCCGTCTCGGGATGAATGGTCACCAGCGGATCAGGATGCCTCTCTCTCATACCTATTCCCATCTGCCGATGTTCGGAATGGAACATGGGCATAAACCTACCCCCGGTAGTAAGAATAAGAGGATATTCCTCGGCTATTTCCGGAGTGCTTACCGGTGTTTCCGGTGGCTCCTGATAGTAAGGGAGGGGGTCCTGCCCCAGCTTCTCAAAAACACTGCTGGCCAGTTCCACCTTTCCCGAAGCGGTAGCGAAGCCTTCCTTTTCATATTTCTTGTACGTCCTGGCGCCCAAGACATAGCCCGTCTCGGCGAATTCTTTATAAGTAATGCCCAAAGGCTTCAACCGATGGGCAATTACCTCTTCCAGGGTCTCCCAGGGCCAGTCACTCCTGTCCTGACCTACCGCCAGCCCCAGTTCCCGCCAGAAGGCGTAGTCATCCTTTCGTTCCCCCAGCGGGGGAATAGCCCGCACCCCCCCAAATACCACGTCGGTAAAGTCCTCAGCAGTGGAACACATGGGCCTCTCCAGCCAGCTGGCCGCGGGCAACACATAGTCGGCCAGTTGAGCACAGGGAGTTATCCAGAATTCCTGAACGACATGCAGCTCAAGGTTAGGGCTCTTCAGGGCTTGATAGACCCTCTTCGTGTTTGGGGCCCACATCAGCGGGTTGGCCCCCCAGGTTATGGCCGCCTTTATGGGATAGGGTTTACCATCTAGTATCGCCCGCCAAAGCCAAGGTACGAAGCCTCCAAGCCGGTGCATGGTGGGCAGGGGTACGCCATGAAGCTGCTGCCACCTCTGGTTGACCAGCTCATAACCGGGCCAGGTCATGAGAGGAGCTTTCTCCCAGCCCAGCTGCTTTTTCTTCATCTCGTCAGGCAATCTCTGGGTAAGCTCCATTTCGGCATCGCGAATGAACTTTTTACCATCTATAATTGGACCAACACCGGGTATCAATTCGCCACCATGAATATCGATATTACCGGTTATTGCCCGGAGCACATTCCTGGCCTGAGCCGCCCTGGTGGAACCAGGCGAGCCTATCTGGTCAGAAGCCACCCCCCGGAAAATACAGGCTGGTTTAGTGGTCGCGTAAATCCGGGCTGACTCTATTATCCTGTCCGCCGGTACGCCCACAATTCGGGCCACTTCAGCCGGCGGATATTCCTGCGCCCTCTCTGCCAGTTTATCAAAGCCGGTCGTCCAATTTTCTACGAAGTCCTCATCATACAGCTTCTCGCTGATGATGATATTAACCCAGGCCATGAACAAAGCGGCATCCGTGCCAGGTCGTATCTGAAGGTGAATATCGGCATCCCGGGCAATCCTCGTTGCCATGGGGTCAATGACGATTAGCTTCATGGGCCCTTTACTCTTCCGCCTGACAATAGAGGCAACGGTGCGTTGAGAAGACTCGTAAGGTCTCATTCCTGAAATCACCAGGCAGTTTGTCCGGGCAATATCGGGGCTGCCAAAAGCTGAGTCTCCCATGACTGCCTGACCAATAGCCAGGCAGTTAAGGCCACAAATAACCCCCGGATGGAATACATTCTGGGGATTGCCAAAAAGGTTGCAGAATCGCGACCGCGTCCACAGATTTTCAACCCGATAAGTCCCCTCGATTACCGCTAATGTCTCAGGGCCATATTTTGCCTTAAGCTCGTTGAGCTTGCCCGCTATCTCTTCCAGGGCCTGCCCCCAGGTAATCCTCTGCCACTTCCCCTCACCCCTTTCTCCCTGTCTCTTGAGAGGATATTTGAGCTGGTCAGGGTGATAAAGCCACTTAGTAGCATACTTTATCCGCTCACAGCTGAAGCCCCGGCTGAGATGGTGTTCTGGGTTCGGCTCTACCTTAGCGATTTTACCGTCCTTAACGTGCACCAGCATGCCACAACTACTGGCACAAAAACTGCAGCCTACTTTTTTGACTTCTTCCTGAACCATGACGTCACCTCTTTTTTGGTATCCAGCCTATTCACCATCACGATGGGGAAATTATGACTCTTTACGACCTGGGCAAGCCCAGCCCTCTCAGGGCAATTATATTCCTCTGAATCTCGGAGGTCCCAGCAGCAATGGTGCCCCCATAGGATACGAGATACAGTTGCTCAATCCACCCCTGCAATGGGGCCATTGCATCCTTTTTATCCAGCTGCCCGTACAATCCCAGTAGCTGCATGGCGGTACTGGCTGCCCGTTTATAAAGCTCTGTTGTGTGCAACTTGGCCATAGCCGCCGGCCAGTCGGCGGGTAGCCCCTTGTCATGCAGCCAGGCTACTCTATAGTTCATCAACCTACCGACTTCGGTATCTATTGCCAGTTTGGCGAGTAGCTGCCGGCTGTGTTCCGACCTCAGCCGAGGATTGGCCGCCATGTACCCGGCGACCCTCTCAATTACGCTCTTCACCATAGCGATGAATTCAATCGAAGTCCGTTCGTAACCCAGCAGTGATTGGGCCACCTTCCAGCCATCGTTCTCATCACCCAGTATATTCTCCGCCGGTATTCGGGCGTCCTCGAAAAATATCTCACAGAAAGATGGTTCCCCGGCCAGATTTTTTATCGGGCTGACGGTAACGCCCGGGGTCTTCATATCCACCAGGAAAAAGCTCAGCCCCCTGGAGCGCGTAGAGTCCGGGGCCGTCCTGGCCAGCAGACAGCACCAGTCGGCATAATTGGCGAACGTGCTCCAGGTCTTCTGCCCGTTCAATATGAAGTAGTCATTGTCTTTTACCGCCCTGGCCTGCAGCGAGGCCAGGTCAGACCCTGCTCCCGGCTCGCTGAAAGCCTCACACCAGAACTCTTCCCCCCGGGCCATGGGCTTGAGAAATCTTTCCTTCTGCTCTTCGGTCCCATAGTCTATCAGGGTCGGCGCCAGCATTTTAACCGCGATAGGATTGTATCCCGGTGACCCGCGACGCGCTACTTCTTCAAAGAAGACAAGACAATCGACGAACGGCCAGGCCTGCCCCCCGTATTCCTTGGGCCAGAAAAGAGACAGCCATCCCTTTTCGCCCAGTTTGCGGGCAATATCTTTGAATACTTGCCAGCCATCGCTGACATCAGATACATGGTCGCCGGTGGTACACCCCAGGTAGCCGACCCAATCGGATGGTAGTTCTCTGTCAAGAAAAGACCTCACTTCCTGCCGGAATTTCTCCTGCGCCTCGGTAAATCGAAAGTCCACATTGCCTCCTGATTCATACAACCTTATATCACTGAGGTAAATCCTTAAAACACTTTCAGGCCAAAATCGCCCAGGCCAAGCAAGTTTTTAAGCCGATTTACCAGCTGACTTAACACCTTAATCGGCGTATCGAGCGCCGATATTGTGACAAACAGCACTTGGTTTATTTTCTGATAGACTGTTTCTTTTAGTCAATTTCTTAGGAGTTGTAAGAGCCGCCGTTCCTCCTGTATCTAGCGACATGGTAAGATCAGAATGCCAAGGTGGCAGTTAGACTCCCGAAATGTAATTACTCAAATATTGGACCTCTGTCCGACACTCTTCGAGCTGTATCCCAAGTAGGTCTCGCATGGAGATCATTCCAACGAGCTTTCTGCTATCCACGACAGGCAGGTGCCTGATCCTTTTCTCTTTCATGACGGTAATTGCATAGCTCGCATCATCGTCGGGACTTCCGATGACTACCTGCGTCGACATTACCTCCGCTACCTTGGTTTTTGGGGTAGAGGCATCTTTACGAGTGAGGAACTTCCTCACTATGTCTCTTTCTGTAATGATTCCTACCAGCTCGCCCTTGTTATTACAGACTGGAAGCGACCCTCTGTCGTGCTCCACCAACTTCTCGATAGCGGCGGCGATGGTCTCATTTGGCCCCACGCTGACGGCAGTGCGGTATTTGAAGTCTTTTAGATTCAACGTCTCCCTTAATTTCATATGTGTCCTCCACTTGAGTTATGAAACAAAGAATTTTCTCGGCTCTCATCAATAATAGCCTAAATGATAGAAGAATCTCATCCTGATGTCAACCTGATTGAGAGCCTACTTATATCCCCTTCGCTCATAGTTATGTAAAATAACTATGGAGGGCTCAGTAGTCCCAGGTAGTTTGTCAGCTACCTTACCGACGGCCAGCCCTGGCGGATTTTCCATAACACCATAATTAAGGGCTTCGGTAAGGCAGTGTGCCACGCAGGCTGGCTCTTCGCCTCGCCCCAAGCAGAAATCGCACTTCTGCATGATGCCATCGCTGCCGAACTGGGGTACATCATACGGGCAAACTGAGAAGCATTCCTGACAGCCATTGCACCTGTCCCTGTCAACCACTACGATACCATCCTCAGCCCGCTTGCTGATGGCCCCGGTAGGGCAGACTGCCTCACAAGCTGGCTGACCACAATGCATACAGGCTCGAGAGAATAATGATATTTTGACATCAGGGAACTCACCGGTCCAGGTCTCAACGACCCTTCTCCATTCTAGTCCTGGTTCGAGGTTATGAACGCTCGCACAGGCTACTTCACAGGTGCGGCATTGTATGCATCTGTCCGAATCGAAGTAGAAACCATATTGTTCTGCCACTACCTATGTATACCTTTCTTGGGCTGTTTTAAGACTTACCGGGCGCTATCAGTTACCCTCTGCTTTTCGCACTTCGACCAGAGTCTGCTTGGGCATAGCCGTTACTACCGGGTCGAAGGCTTTATCCGGGTCGGTACTGTACATGATGTTTGTGTTGGCTCCCCCATCCAGTATCGGATAGGCGGGCAGACCCAGCTCATCGCAGCCCTGCCACCAACCATGGAGACCCATGACCACATCCGGCCTGGTTCCGGGGAAATACCGGGCCTTTACCTTTATCCAGCCGTGAGGCGACTCGACAATGACCCAGTCACCATTCTCTATCCCCCGCGCTTTGGCTGTATCCGGATGAATATTGAGCCACGGGTCAGGCTGAATTTCACGCAGATAAGGTACGTTACGCAGCCATCCCTGATTATAGACGTCCGAGCTATGGGTATCACAAAATATAAGCGGATACCTGGCCAGTAGCTCTGGTGTGCCCGTTGGGCTCTCTGGTGGTTCTACCCACTCTGGAAGTGGATTAAATCCGTTCTCCTCGAAAGCAGTATTATATACCGCTACTTTGCCCTGAGGAAGGTACGGAGCCTTGGAAAGCCGGGGACTGGGCGTGGCGAAGATTTCCTCATATTTTTCATAGACCATTGGCTTCGAATGATAAATAATGCCGTGGGGATATTTTCTCAATTCTCCGATGGTCATGCCGAAATTCTCTAGCTGATAGTTCAGGCATTCTTCCATGCTACCATGCCAGAAGTCGTCTCCGTATCCCATCCTGACGCCGAGGTCGAGCCAGAACTCATAGTCTGATTTGTAGTCTCCCAGCGGCTCAATTACCCTGTGTCGCGCCATAATCCAGTTGCCCATGGCTTCAAAGGGGTGGTCACATTCATACATGCTGGCTACGGGAATTACTATGTCTGCCCAAGGCATCGCCGAGTTCTGCATGACGTCGATAACTACAAAGAACTCCAGGTTCTTAAGCGCTTCTACCACTCTCCTGGTACCACGCGTGATTACCGTAGGCTGGGTGCCGGGGGCAATTATCGTCTTTACCGGATATGGCTCCCCGGTAAGAACACTATTGATACAGCGGTAGTAAGCAGAAGATATACCTTCGATAAAGGGCTGAAAGCAGCTGGCTATCTCCGGGGCCACCAGCTTGTCTATAAGCTCTTGGGTATATCGCTTTCTAAGGTGCACGGGTTTTACCCTCGGCATGGTGCTTCCGGTGGGGACAACGTTACCGCCAGGCCTGTCCAGGTTCCCACTGATGGCAATCAAGGTGGCGACCGCACGCACCGCATTATTAGAGGCCACGGTCTGGTCGAACGCGTTGCCGGCATGGATACAGGCCGACTTCGCCGTCCCGTATAGACGAGCAATCTCTGCTATCTGGCCCGCTTTTAGCCCTGTTATCGGCTCGGCCCATTCCGGCGTATACTGCTGGATATGAGCTACGAGCCGGTCAAAACCGTAACACCACCGGGAGACGAAGTCTCGGTCGTAAAGTTGTTCGTTAATGATGACGTTCAGCATGGCCAGCGCCAGGGCACCGTCGGTGCCGGGCCGGATAGGGACCCAGACATCCGCTTTGGCCGCATCTGGCTGCATCTGGGGCTTGATTACGATAAGCCTAGCCCCCCGGTCCTTGGCATCTAAAATTCCTTTCATGCTGCCACGGGGGCCATCATAGGCCGGATTGGCTCCCCATATAATAATCAAGTCAGTATTCTGGTAATCGGGGGTAAGCCTATAGACGCCCACCGTGTAGGCGAAACCAAAAGCCTGTTGTATGGCGCAGATGCCGCTGTGACCGTAGTTCGGGCTTCCGTGCACAGTTAAGAACCGCGTGAAATAGTCTTTATAACTCCGGTGCTGCGGCGAGAGGATGGCCAAGGACTCCGGCCCGTACTGCTCTTTTTGTTCCTTGAGCTTACTGGCTATGATGTCAAGGGCTTCATCCCAGGTAATCCTCTCGAATTTGCCCTCCCCCTTCTCCCCGACCCGCTTTAACGGGTATCTTAGACGCTGTGGTGAATAGACCCACTGCCTGGAAGCGAATGCCTTGGGGCATAATTTACCCCTGCTTAGTGGGGACTCCTTCATGCCCTCAATCCTCACAAATCTGCCATCTCGAACATAGCAGTTTACGCCGCAGCCTATGCCCGGCCCGCACATGGCACAGAAGGTTGGAATCATCTGCTCCCCGGCTGTTTTTGATGCCACTTACGTCTCCAAGTTAGTCGCTATGAAGTCTTAACTGATTCTACTACTTCAGCGGTTGTTCGCTCAAATCTTTGTGCTTGTTAATAGGACAAATACTACCCAATCCGTACTGTACATGCTGGTAATCGCATAGGAGCATATAGGCGGGTCATTGCTGGCTAAGCAGGTGTATCAGTTGACCAAGTGTTGTATAATAGGGCCGGAAATTCGGGGTTCCTCGGCGGCGTTGGCTATTAATGACTTCATTAATAATAAGAGGCTAATAAGCCAGAAAGGGTGTTGTTATGCAGTATAGGAACATGGGAAGGACAGGTCTTAAGGTTTCCCGAATCTGCCTTGGTGCTATGAACTATGGCGACCCGGTTAGCGAAACAGAGTCGATAAGCATCATGAAGAGGGCGTTTGACGCCGGCGTCAATTTCATAGATACCGCCAATATTTACGCCGGAACAAAGTCGGAGGAAATCGTAGGCAAGGGAGTAAAAGGGGACCGCCATTCTTACGTGATAGCCACCAAGGTGGGCACTCCGGTCGGGCCCGGACCCCGTGATGTCGGCCTATCCCGCAAGCATATCATGCAGGCAGCCGAGGACAGCCTGAGACGGCTACAGACCGACTACATTGACCTTTATTATGCCCACATCCCCGACTTCGGCACTCCCCTGGAGGAAACTCTTCGGGCCATGGATGACCTTGTCCACCAAGGCAA
Organism: Dehalococcoidia bacterium; assembly: GCA_011191985.1. Classification (GTDB taxonomy): domain Bacteria; phylum Chloroflexota; class Dehalococcoidia; order Dehalococcoidales; family W111; genus W111. The sequence goes on along the minus strand of DUEU01000013.1, from coordinate 13,012 downwards.
GGTGCGCTACCTGGGCTGCTCTAACTTCAGTGCTTGGATGCTCGGCAAGGCTTTACGGATCAGTGAAGTTCAGAATCTGGCACGGTTTGACTGTATTGAGCCGCCGTATAACCTGCTTACCCGGGACATTGAGATGGAGATACTGCCTCTCTGTGCTGAGGAGGGAATAGGGTTATGTGTCTATAATCCTCTGGCCGGTGAGATGCTTACCGGCCGGCACGAGTTCGGCAAACCACCCGCCGAAGGCAGGTTTACCCATGAAATGTATGGCCCTGGCTATCTAGAGCGCTACTGGTCAGAGGTTAACTTCAAAGCGGTAGAGCGCATCAAGGAGATTGCCAGTGAGCGTGGTATATCTCTGCCCCAGTTTGCCCTGGCCTGGGTACTGAATAACGAACTGGTTACCTCGGTCCTCAGCGGCACCACGGCAATCGATCAGTTAGAGGAGAACTTGGGGACTATCGATATAGTACTATCGCCGGAAGAGCTTAGAGCCTGTGACGATGTATGGCAGATGTTCCGGCCACCGAGATACCATTATGCCAAGAAACCTTAAGGGCTTGCAAATTTAACTTTTATATTCTATTATAATATATCATCTAGAAAGCTATAGAATTTCTAACAGATGTTCGTTGGTTAGTAATATCTTTTTTGCCGGTGGCGGGAAAGGATGTAATATATGCCAGGGGGGCTGGCATATTTTAGATATTAAGATCTTATCTAAAAGGAGGGTTTAAGTGAAAAAGAGAGGATCCCTAGCTGTCTTGATCAGTTCGTGCTTGGCCCTGTTAATGGTGTTGGCACTGGTGGCATCGGCCTGTCCTGCTGAGCCGACACCGACACCAACACCGACGCCGACGCCAACACCGACGCCAACACCAACGCCAACACCAACACCAACACCGGAACCAATGAAGTTGATTTTTGCCGCCACCGATCCGGAAGACACCGTCGTTGGCGACACGTGCAAGTGGTGGGCCGCCGAGATTGAGAAGCGCACCAACGGCGCGGTCTATCTTGAGTTCCACTGGAACAACTCGCTGGTGGTAATGCCCGAGATGCTCGAAGCGGTGACCGCCGGGGTGGCCGATATGGGCACTTTCGTCCCCCCCTATTTCCACACCGTTTTCCCGCTTAACGGAAACATGGACAATATCATCGGGTTCAACGATAAACCCCTGGCCCGCATTATGGCCAATTACGCTTATAATCAGGAAGTGCCCGAGGTCGCGGCCGAATGGGAAGCTGCCGGTCTGGTAAGGGTCCACAGCTGGGCTCCCGCTACCTTCCATATAACGTCCGTGAAAGAGATCAGAAAGGTGGCGGACTTTGCTGGTATGAAGTTCCGGGCCACCGGCGCTACCAATCCCGCTGTCATAGATCATCTTGGGGGAGTGCCGGTCGGCTTTTCCAGTGTGGAAATGTACGACCAGCTGGTAAAGGGGATGGTAAATGGTGGCGTTTCCGACTACGATATGATGTTCCGCTTCAAGACATGGGAGATAGTTAAGTATGTAGTCCGCGTGTTTCTCCCCGGTAACTCTAACTTGCACGGGGCGATGAACATGGCCACCTGGAACAAGCTCTCGCCGGATGTACAGAAGGTATTCATGGACCTGTATCACGAATACGCCTTGAAGTACAATGAGATGCAGGCAAAGCACTTCCATGAGGAGACCATTCCCACTCTCCAGCAAGCGGGGATAGAATTCGTAGACCTGCCCCCCGCCGAACTGGACGCCCTGCAAAATGGCCCCTTTGCCCAGGGGTTAAAAGATAGCTGGGTGCCTTGGGTACTGGAGAGGAATCCCGGACTGACCGCGGAGAGGGCCGAGGAAATAAAGCAGTTCTACCTGACGAAGCTGGAAGAATATAGCCAGATGTATCCGGATACCCTAGAGCCAGAGTTCCCTTACCCTTGAACCAGTTTATTGAGACGGCCCGTCTGTATACATAAAACATGAAGAAAGTAGCATCGGTTTTACTGTCCGTAGAAGGTGCACTGGCGCGATTTAACACGGGAGTGGTAGTGGCCTGTGGCTTATTGCTCTTCGTATTCATATTCATGGTAGTGAGCGACGTCTCAGGCCGCTACCTCTTTCTAAAACCCGTACCCGGTACCCAAGAGGTGGGCGAGAACGTGCTCGCCTTCGTGATATTTCTGGGCTGGGCTGCCGTGCTGGCCAACCGCCAGCATATAAGGGTGCTCATCATGGTGGACCGCCTGCCTCTCCGGTGGCGGGCCGGGCTGGAGATGCTCGCCCTGGCGATAGGCCTGGCGATGATGGCCCCGATAGCCTATTACAGCGTTACTTTTGCCTATAATTCGTATGTGATGAAAGAGGTTGGTTTTACTTACAATGTTCCGCGCTACCCGGGGAAAATGGCTTTCGCTTTAGGCAGCACGTTGTTTGCCATCCAGTTACTGATAACGTTCTTCGCTCGCCTGTTTGCTACCCTGTCCGGCCGGATTACTGAGGCGGAAATTCCAGTTGCCAAGGAGCAGGTCTGATGCCCAGCCCGGAGGTAATCGGCATCCTGGGGTTCATCGCCATGTTCGTAATGCTGGCCTTTGGTATTCACATCGGCATTACTCTCGGCGTTATCGGTTTCATTGGCTGTGGGGTAATGCTTGGTTTTTCCCGGAGCCTCAGTCTGCTGGTGACAACACCCTATTACGTGGTGGCCGACTATAATTTTATTGTCCTGCCCATGTTTATACTCATGGGGGAGCTGGCCTTCCAGGGGGGTATCGGTATCCTCCTTTATCAAGCGGCCTCCAAGTGGCTGGGGCGTCTCCACGGCGGTCTGGCCATGGCTACCACAGCGGCCTCGGCGGCACTGGGCGCCATCACCGGCTCCAGCCTGGCGGCGGCGGCTACCTTTGGTAAAATGGCCATACCTGAGATGCGGCGTCATAATTATAGCGAAAAGCTTTCCGCCGGCGTGGTGGCCGCCTCAGGAACCCTGGCGGTAATGATCCCGCCCAGCGGCATCATGGTTCTCTACACTATACTGGCCCCCGTGTCTCTGGGCAAGCTGATGATTGCCGGGATTATCCCCGGGTTTATATCCGCCGCAATCTACATGGTCATGATATACACCAGAGTCCGCTTGAACCCGCAGCTTGGTCCCAAGTCGACAGAGGTAGTTTCATGGGGGGAACGGTTTTCATCGATAAGGTGGTTAATCCCGGTAGCCGTGGTCATGATAGTTATGCTCGGCGGCATTTATTTGGGCATATTCTCGCCTATTGAGGCTGGTTCTGTCGGTGCTTTCACCGTGTTCATTGTCGTCTTGGCCCGTAGAAGCGCTTCTCCCTCCATGATGATAACCAGCCTGGCCAACACCGCTCGGGCCGCCTCCATGATTGGCCTGGTAATCGTGGGGGCGATGGTCTTCGGGAGATTCCTGATGCTCACCGAACTTCCCAGCGAGCTTTCAAATTTTGTTTCCAGCCTAACAATACCCCCGGTCGGCGTCCTAGCCGTCATCTTACTGATATATATCGTTCTAGGCTGCATCATGGACGTGCCGGCGATGATTGTTATCACGGTGCCAATATTCTACCCTGTCTTACATGACCTGGGACTTCCTGACATATGGGTGGCTATCCTGATAATCAAGATAGTCGAAATCGCCGCGATTACGCCGCCTATCGGCTTGAACGTCTACGTGCTTAAAGGGGTGGTCGGCGATGTGGTCACGGTGGGGGACATATTCCGTGGCATAATTCCCTTTTTCGTGATGGATGTTCTAACCCTGGCCCTGCTGGTCTGGGTTCCTCAGATTGCTCTGTGGCTGCCCTCAACAATGTTTCAGTAATTTGGGCCGGAGAAAGTCCCTTTAACTCAGTATAAGCGGTATTTAGGCCCTTTTCTGGCTGGTAGAAAAGGGCCTAGTTTATTTCGCGGCTATCGAGGCACCCGCTATATAATATCACCCAGGCCCAGGTTTTTTAAGGTCTCTGGAAGAGGTTGACCATTCTCATCCCAACCCATAAGATTGTAGTAGTTAGCCAGCATTTTCTCCCAGTGTGGCATAATGCCCCGTCCCGCGCCGGCGCCATCCAGCGGCGTAGAGCCGTATCTCATCGACGGAGCGTCAAGTTCAGTACCAATACCGTGGCGTATGTTGAACACTCTCGCCAAGTTAACGGCTCTCTTGCCTATGGTCATGGCTTCGTCGAAGTCCAGGTCCCAGCCGGTGGCCATATTTACCGCCTCAGCCAAGAGGTCTATAGAACATGAGGTCTGGAAACGGCAGGTTGCCATAGAGTCCTCAAATATCATGGCCCCCTTGATTTTGCCTTCCACGGTAGAGATGATGTCCGGGTCGAGATTATCGTAGGTTTCCGGCAGGCCGAGCATCTTATAGGGGGCCCCTTTGTGGGTCTCTATCGTGCCCACATTGGAGACGCTGGTGTCAAAAAGCTCCAGCCACTGGACACGATGGTCATGGCCCCGTACGGTGTTGCCTTTCATAGTGTGGACCGCCATTTTGGGCGCTTCCCCGCCGACGTGCCGGGCAGCCCGCATAACTCCTTCGGCTAGGACATTGCCAAAACCCTGGCGGTTGGCTATCTTGTTGAGCATGGCCATTGTTGCCTCGCCGTTACCCCAATTCATTTCCAGACCATCGGTATCCTCTTTGGTGAGCACCCGCTTTTCGTAGCACTCCATAACCCAGGCGATAAGGTAACCGGTCTCGTTGGCATCCATACCCAACCGGTCCACTTCACTGGCCAGCACGACCGTCATGTGGACGTCGTCGACGCCAATCAACGAGCTGAAAGCGGCCATCCCTTCGTATTCCGGCTCCTCAAATACACGACCGGCGTATTTACCTTCTGTAATTTCCATCATGTGGCAGTGCGTGGCCGTACAGGCCCAGCAGGGAGTCGGCTTGGCTTTGAACGTGGTCCTGATATATTCCGTCGAATATTTTTCCAGTTTTTCGGGAGCAATGCTGTGGATGGTGGTAGTGTAATTTTTGACCGGAATGAAGCCGGCTTTGGTGGACATAACGACACCGCCGACGGTGCCCTCATTAAGGGTCATATCGAGGAATTTATCAGACCTGGTGTGGGCCAGTATTTTTTTCGCCTGCTGCGATAAAGCGGCTTTGTCCTTAAGGGGTATGGCACTCTTGCCGCGGTCAACGGCAATGGCCTTGAGTTTCTTGGAGCCCATTACCGCACCGAGTCCGTTGTGGCCAGCCATGTGCCCCTTGTCAACGCAGATGCAGGCGAACTTCACCAGGTTCTCTCCGGCCGGGCCAATACAGAGGATACTGGTCTCCCTCTCTTTTTTCTTTAGTTCCTCTTTAATGATTCGGTCAACTTCCAGAGTATCTTTGCCGATAAGATGGGTGGCATCTCTCAGTTCTGATTTGCCGTCATGAATATACAGATAGACCCAGTCAGAGGCAGTCCCTTGCAGGATGATGCCATCAAATCCGGAGAACCTGAGGAATGCCCCGAAGAAGCCGTTGGCTTGGGAACTGGCCATCCCATTTGTCAGGGCACCTTTGGTGGCGATAGAGACGGTCCCGGAACCACCGACGCTGGTGCCGCCCAACGGCCCCGTGCCAATGAATAGGCGGTTCTCAGGATCGGACCATTCGACACCCGGCGGCACTTCATCAAAAATGTACCTGATGCCTAGGGTTGCACCACCAACATATTTCCTGAGAAAAGATTCGTCGGGGGTATCGGCCGTACTTTCCCCTTTGGTCAAGTCGACCCTTAGTATTTCGCCAGCATAGCCATATTCTGGTTTTTCCCCGTTACCACCGGAGTTTTCTCTCATTATTACCGGCTCCTTTCCGTTACAGTTTTATTTAACCTTTCAAGAAGGCAGTGCTTGTACAAGTCATTATTCAAGTCATACGCTATCGGCATCTGTAAGACAGTTTAATCCTGAGTTACGGCTGGACTGGTTTTACTTCGTATGACCCAAAAATAAAGTCCAAGTCTTCCTGGACAGCACCGATCTTCTCCTGGGGGAATAGTGTGTCATCGATATCGAGTATCACCTTGGTCTCGCCGATAGCAGAGCCAACAACGTGGGCCCTCAGGCTTGGTGCTCCCCCCTTCCCCGGGCTACCCGGAACGTTGAAGGTTAGTGTGCCACGGACGATGTGTGCCGAGCCGCCGGGCAGGGAATATGTTTCCAGCTTAGCTTCATCCAGCACCACCCCGCGCTTTTGAATGAAATCTCTTAGTTCATCGTAAAGTAGCTCGGGTTTCACATCTTTGTATATCTTCCTGATCTGCATCATAAGCCGCTCGGTCATTTAGAAAGTAAAACACCCGACTTAGGCCGGCAACCACGAACCGACTACGCTGTGGGTGGCCCCAGTCAGTTTTATTAAAGCATTCCTTTGCGAGTGATGTCAAGCTAAGCCAAAGGGAGTCAGGCTACCGGCCGGATACTTCAGTTACGGTTGCCGCTATAGTGAGGGTTATGCTATACTGTTTAACCAGTGCAGGGATTGAGTAGAAGGGGGATTCTAACTTGTCGGAAACCAGTACCATAAAGCAGCTCTTGGAAGCCGGGGCACATTTTGGTCATCAGACTAGCCGCTGGCACCCGCGCATGAAGAAATACATATTCACCAAACGTAATGGAATACATATCATTGACCTGGAGCAGACGGTCGCCAAGCTGGACCGGGCCTGTGAGTTCGTTCGACAGGCAACGGCCGACGGCGAGACCTTTCTCTTTGTCGGTACCAAGAAGCAAGCGCAAGAAGCAGTAGAACAGGAAGCACAACGTTGCGGCATGTATTATATCAACCAGCGCTGGCTCGGGGGGACGCTGACTAACTTCGCCACTATCCAGGCGCGTATCGACTATCTGGTACGTCTTGAAGACCAGCAGGCCAAGGGAGACTTCAAGCGTCTGCCAAAGAAAGAGGCCTTGAAACTTGGCGAACTGATTACCCGTTTCAACCAGCAGATGGCCGGTATAAAGGAAATGACCAGTCTGCCCAACGTTCTGTTCATTATTGACCCGGCAAAAGAAAATATTGCCCTGGCGGAAGCCAAGCGTGTTGGCATACCGGTGGTGGCCATTGTGGATACCAATTGTGACCCGGATGAGATAGACTATCCGATTCCAGCCAACGATGATGCCATCAGGACCATTAAGCTGGTATGTAGCCGAATCGCCGACGCTATCACCGAAGGTAGAGGGGGTGGGCCGACGGCGGTAACCGCAGAAAGCGGAGAGGGGGCTCTAGAAGAGTTGGCGATCATTGACAGTGAAGAGCGCCTTATTTTTACCCCCGACGAGGAGTAAGGAGGCTAGTATTTGGTTATTTCTGTGGATCTGGTAAAAGAATTACGCGAGCAATCGGGAGCCGGTATTATGGCCTGCCGCAAAGCCCTGCTGGAGACGCAGGGGGATATGGAAAAAGCTAGTGAGCTTCTTAGAGAGCGCGGTCTGCTTGTAGCCAAGAAAAAGGCCGAACGGGCGGCATCTCAGGGGATGATTGAAGCTTATATTCATGCCGGCGGCCGTATCGGCGCTATGGTGGAGTTGAATTGCGAGACTGACTTCGTGGCGCGTACCGACCAGTTCCGTGAGCTGGCGCACAACATCGCCATGCAGGTAGCAGCCATGCGCCCCCAGTTTATCGCTGCCGAGGAAGTGCCGGAAACAGCCAAAGTGGAGTTGTCAGCGGCCTGTCTTCTTATGCAGCCCTACATCAGGGATCCGAGTCGGACAGTCCAGGACCTGATTAGCGAGACGGTGGCTAAAGTAGGGGAGAATATCAAAGTAGGCCGGTTTTCCAGGTTCGAACTGGGCGAGCAGGATTAGCAGATGACCGCACCCAAGTTTAAACGAGTCATGCTTAAGCTCAGCGGTGAGGCGTTGAGGGGTAGTGCCGAGTTTGGCATTGATAACCTGGTGTTGCGGACGATGGCCGGGCAAATCAAGCGGGTCGTAGAACTTGAAGTAGGCATTGCCATCGTTGTCGGTGCCGGTAATGTCTGGCGGGGGTCTACTGCTGCTGAGGATGGGATGGACCGGGTAACGGCTGATTATGCCGGGATGCTGGCCACAGTGATAAACGCCCTCGCCCTGCAGGATGCGCTGGAAAGAGAGGGAGTCCCCACCAGGGTGCAGTCGGCAATCCAGGTGCAGCAGGTGGCCGAGCCCTATATTCGACGCCGGGCTATCCGTCATCTGGAGAAAGGCCGGGTGGTTATTTTCGGGGCCGGCACCGGTAACCCTTACATGACCACCGATACTGCGGCGGCCCTCCGCGCCATAGAGATTGAGGCGGAAGTCCTGCTAATGACCAAGAATAACGTTGACGGCGTTTACACTGCCGACCCCCGCAAAGACCCCACCGCCCGGAAGCTCGACAAGCTCACCTATTTAGAAGCGCTGAACATGCGTCTTGACGTAATGGATGCCACTGCCCTCTCGCTGTGCCTCGATAACCAGTTGCCCATAATTGTCTTTGACTTCCAGGCCCCCCGTAGCCTGGAACGGGTAGCAATGGGAGAACAAATTGGTACCCTAGTGTCTGGCGAGGAGTAGTATGGTTGAAGAGGCTCTGCAAAATATTGAACAAAAGATGGCGGTGTCGGTTGACGTTTTAAAAAAGGACCTGGCTTCCATCCGTACCGGGCATGCTACCCCCGCCCTGATAGAACACATTAAGGTCGAATATAATGGTGTGCCTCTGCCGCTGAATCAACTGGCCACCATCTCCGCTCCCGAGGCCCGGCTCCTGGTAATTCAGCCATGGGATCGGGGCGGCATCCACAGCATCGAGAAGGCCCTCCTCAAGTCTGACCTCGGGCTGAACCCGGCCAGTGATGGTAATGTAATCCGGCTGAGTATTCCTCCACTAACTGAAGAGCGACGGCATGAACTGATTAAGCTGGTGCACCGACGAGTCGAGGAGAGAAAGGTTGCCGTGCGCAACCTGAGACGTGAGGCATTGGAAGAGCTGCGCAATCTGGAGAAAAATAAGGATATATCGCAGGACGAGAATAAGCGCGCTCAGGACCAGTTGCAAAAGCTGACTGACCGATTCGTAGCCATTGCTGAGCAGTTTGGACATGATAAAGAGGCAGAGCTGGTGGAGGTATAGTCTGGATAGTCCCTCGCCACGCTTAAAATGCCAGAGCCAGCGACAATTCCAGCTCTTTAGTCGTTGATTTATCGAGTGATAACCGGCCGCCAGTCATGAATAAAATTAGCCCTCCTGCCTGACCTGTTGGTAAGGCATTTTGTTATCTTTTGGCCGGCAGTATTATGCTGGACAGGACTCGGACGTGTTGAAGAAAAGGGTTATAACGGCGCTCTGGGGGATTCCTCTCCTGATTGCTGCGGTTTGGTTTAGTGAGCCGTTACCCTGGTTCACAGTGCTGGCGGCTATTGCGGGAGTGGCCGCGGCCATTGAATTCTACCGGATGGTTGACGCTTCTCGTGTACCACCTCTCACTGTCTTCGGGCTTGTCTGGGTGCTGCTGTTCATTATCAGCCCCCATTTTGGCTATGATTTCCTGGTACCGCTATTGCTGACATCAGCGCTGGTGCTGTCCCTAATCTGGCTGGTTTTACGTCGGCAGAGGGAGGCAGCCTTTATTGGCTGGGCATGGACGATGGCCGGGATTCTTTATATCGGGTGGCTGCTGAGCTACCTTGTCGCGCTCCGGGGGCTGGACGATGGCCGTAACTGGCTGCTACTGGCTTTGTTTGCCACCGTCGGTTCCGATACCGCCGCCTTCTTCGTCGGCCGGGCCCTGGGCAGGCACCGTCTGGCACCCCAGATCAGTCCCGGCAAGACGTGGGAGGGGTTCATTGGCGGTATCCTGGGTGCCATTGTTATCTGCCTTCTTTTTATCTTAATCCCGGCGCTTCGTCTGCCAATCGGCTATGGCGGAGCCATAATCCTGGGCCTGCTGGTCAGTATAATGGGCCAGCTTGGTGACCTAGTTGAGTCGCTACTCAAGCGTAATATGGGGGTCAAGGACTCCGGCCGGCTGATGCCGGGACATGGTGGCATCCTAGATAGAATGGACAGCGTTGTCTTTGCCGGGATAGTAGTATACTATTACGTAATATGGGTAGTGGCATAAAAAGGGTGGCCGTCCTCGGCTCAACCGGCTCCATCGGGCAGCAAACACTAGCAGTAATCGGGGCTTTCCCCGAGCGGTTCCGTGTGGTCGGTCTGGCGGCGGGGGAAAATACTGGTCTGCTGGCGAAGCAAATCAGGCAGTTCCGGCCACGCTTTTTTTACTGCCAGAATGTAGGGGCAGTAGATTCCCTTCCCGAAGGATACGGCGAGCGGCTGGAACTGGCAGAGATGGCCAGTCACCCGGACGTGGATGTCGTTGTTATCGCTACGTCCGGCAAGGCGGGGCTGGGTCCGACACTGGCGGCGGCAAAAGCGGGTAAGGTTATTGCCCTGGCCAATAAAGAGTCGCTGGTTATGGCCGGGGAGATAATCACCGGAGAGGCCCGTTTGCACGGGGCACGTATTCTGCCAGTTGACAGCGAGCACAGCGCTATATGGCAGTGCCTTGAAGGGGAAATGCCTTCGGTAGCCCGGCTGATTCTGACCGCCTCGGGTGGGCCCTTCCGCAACCTTACACGGGCACAGCTAGAAAAGGTGACCGCAGAGCAGGCCCTGGGCCACCCCACTTGGCAGATGGGGAAGAAGGTTACCCTTGACTCGGCAACCCTGATGAACAAGGGGCTTGAGGTAATTGAGGCCCACTGGTTGTTCGATACGCCTTTCGAAAATATTGAGGTGGTAATCCATCCCCAGAGCATCGTCCACTCCATGGTCGAGTTCGTCGACGGCTCAATCAAAGCCCAGCTGGGCTGCCCGGATATGCGCCTGCCCATTCAGTATGCCCTGTCTTACCCCGAGCGACTGGCCAACCGGCAGTTGCCTCGCCTTGACTGGTCCCGTCTCAGCCAGTTGACCTTCGAGCCCCCCGACCTTGATACCTTTCCCTGCCTCAGGCTGGCTGTCGAGGCGGGGAAAAAGGGGGGTACCTGTCCTGCCGTTGTCTGTGCTGCCGATGAGGCTGCCGTGTTGCTGTTCCTTGACCGGCGTATAAAGTTCACCGACATCGCCCTGCTGGTGGAGCGGGCACTGGAAAAGCACCAGGCAGTCGCCCACCCCACTCTGGATGATATCATGGCGGCTGACGGCTGGGCCCGGGAGCAGGTGCGGCGCATGGCCGAGGGAGTGGGCCATTGACAGTAGTAATCACCGTAGTGGTCTTTCTGGTTGTCCTGGCCATAATCATCATCGTCCACGAGCTGGGGCATTTCGGGACCGCCAAGGCATTCGGCATAAAAGTGGAGGAATTTGGGGTCGGCTTTCCGCCGAGGCTGCTATCGTTCACACGCGGCGAGACCCGGTACTCGCTTAATGCCGTACCGCTGGGTGGGTTTACCAAGCTGGCTGGCGAGGAAGACCCCGAAGTGCCGCGGAGTCTGGCCGGCCGGAGTAAGGGCGTCCGTATACTGGTGCTCGGGGCTGGTTCCTTGATGAACGCTTTACTGCCCATTTTGCTGCTTTCCGTTGCTTTCATGATTCCCTATGATGTAGTGGTAGGTGAGGTGTTTATCGCCGAGGTAAGGCCGGACTCACCGGCTTATCAGGCCGGGATTGAGGTGGGCGATGTCATAGTGAGTATCGATAATCGCGAGATACGCAGTATCAGTGACCTTCAGTCCTCAATCCAGCTGAACCTGGGGAAGGAAATTACCGTGGGTATCCGGCACAGCGATATGACCACCGAAGAGGTCTGGCTGGTGCCGCGCTGGAGGGCGTCGCCGGAGGAAGGGGCAATTGGCGTTCTGGGCATGATAAAGAACCCGAAGATAATCCGGGAGAGCTATCCTTTCTGGCAGGCGGTACCGATGGGATTTACCGAGTGCCTTGAGACCTACGTCCGTTTCAAGAATGTGATGCAGCAGTTACTTATCGGAGCGATTGAGCCGCAGATAACCGGACCAGTGGGTATCGCTCAGGTGACCGGCGAGATTGCCCAGTATGGTATCGTACCCCTGCTGCAATGGTCGGCCTTTCTCAGCATGAACCTGGCGGTGCTCAACCTCTTCCCTATCCCTGGCCTGGACGGGGGGCGCATTGTCTTTGTCCTGCTGGAATGGGTGCGAGGCGGGCGGCGGATAACGCCGAAGACCGAGGGGCTGGTGCACATGATTGGCTTTGCCCTGCTGCTGGCGGTAGTCGTATATTTTACCTATTTTGACATTTTGCGTATTATAAGCGGAGAGAGCCTCTTGCCATGAGCCTGCGAAGAATGTCCAGACCGGTTCGGATTGGCCGGGTCACTGTTGGTGGCGGTGCCCCGGTGGTGGTCCAGTCCATGACCAAAACAGATACCCGTGATGTTATGTCAACTATCCGGCAGGTCAGGGAGCTTGAGGAGTGCGGCTGTGAACTGGTGCGGGTGGCCGTGCCCGATGCCGAGGCGGCGCAGGCAATCCCCGCCATAAAAAGGGGTATTGCCATCCCTTTGATTGCCGACATCCATTTTGACTACCGCCTGGCCCTGGCGGCGCTTGAGGCCGGTGTTGATGGCCTCCGCCTGAACCCGGGCAATATAGGCCAACCGGAAAGGGTTACCACGGTGGTCAGGGCAGCTAAAGAAAGGGGCGTGCCCATCCGCATCGGGGTAAACGCCGGCAGCCTGCCCAAAGAAGTTGATCCTGCCCTCAGTATACCGCAGCAGATGGTAGCGGCGGCTCTAAAGCATATCGAATTGCTGGAGAGTCTTGACTTCGACCTGATTAAGGTATCGCTGAAGGCCTTTGATGTGCCGACCACTATTGAAGCCTATCGGGAGATGGCACAGCGAGTCCCCTACCCGCTTCACATCGGTATCACCGAGGCTGGCCCACCGCGGACGGGCGTTATCCGCAGCGCCGTGGGTATCGGCACCCTTCTCTACGAGGGTATCGGTGATACAATACGGGTATCGCTTACCGCCCACCCCCGCGAA
>DUEU01000012.1 GCA_011191985.1 Dehalococcoidia bacterium | reverse complement strand
TTACCGCCTCCTTCACATACCTGAGGGCAATCGGGCCCTTGGTGATTATGGTCTGCACCACAGCATCAACCTCAGCGGCCAGTGCCTCCGGGGAGACTATCTTGTTTACCAGCCCTATCGCCAGCGCCTCCTCGGCGCTTATGGTCTCGGCAGTAAGGACCAGTTCCAGGGCCTTGGCCCGACCCACAATACGGGGCAATCGCTGGGTACCACCGTCCATGGGGATAAGACCCTCCCCAACCTCAGGGAAGCCAAATCTGGCCTGGCTGGAAGCTATCCTTAGGTCGCCGCTCAGCGCCAACTCCAGCCCCTGGCCCAGGGCATCACCGTTAATGGCGGCAATCACCGGCCGGTCTATACCGGCGACCGAGGCAGCGACACTACACCGGTCACCGGAGCCCAGTTCCCGGCCCCGGCAGAACGTGCTGTAACCGGCGCCGGTGATGACGGCGACATAAACATCGTCATCCTGGTTAATCCGGTCGCAGGCTGCCGCCAGTTCCTGTGCCAGCGGCCGGTTGATAGCATTACCTGCTTCGGGACGGTTGAGCGTTATGCGACCGATACGGCCGTCTTTAGCATAGATAACGGTAGAGTATGACATAGCCGAAAGCCCTTTGCCCCGTTAATATTAACCCACCGCCCGGCCAGGGTCAAGCTCTGAAGTGCCCCTTGCCGTTTGCCCCTTTGCCCATCAGCCTGTATAATGCAACCGGTTAAGGAGGCTACCCCCGATGTCAGAAGCACGAGACCAGTTCGCCACCTTGGTCGATATTATTGCCCGGCTCAGGGCGCCCGATGGCTGCCCCTGGGACCGAAAACAGACGCACGCTTCACTGCGGGAAAGTCTGCTGTCGGAGTGCTACGAGGTGCTGGCCGCCCTGGACGAGGCGGACCCGGCCCAGCTCCGGGCCGAGCTGGGCGACCTGCTGCTGCAGATTGTTTTCCAGGCCCAGATTGCCGCCGAGGCCGGGGAGTTCAGTATGGCCGAGGTTATCAGGGACATCAACCAGAAGCTTGTCCACCGCCACCCCCACATCTTCGGCACCGAGAAAGTAGCCGATGCCGAGGAGGTGGCCGTTAACTGGGAGCGCCTCAAGCAGGAAGAGCGCGACGAAGATGCCTCCGCACTGGCCAGTGTGCCCCGGCAGATGCCGGCCCTGGCCTACAGCCAGGAGATCCAGCGACGGGTGGCGCAGCTCGGCTTTGACTGGGAGGATACCAGCGGCGTCATCGATAAGCTGGCCGAGGAGGTCTCCGAATTCCGACAGGCGGCCAGTCAGACCGAGAAAGCGCAGGAGTTCGGCGACCTGCTGTTCACCCTGGTCAACGTTGGCCGCCGCGAAGGGATAGACCTCGAGGCAGCACTGAGGGAAGCCAACCAAAGGTTCTATAAAAGATTTGCCTGTATGGAAGAAATCTGCCGCCAGCGCGGTGTTAACTTCGGAGAACTATCTTTTGCCGAGCAAAACGCCCTGTGGGACGAGGCAAAGCAGCAGTTGCCGGAATAACAAACTGCTCCGCTTATGATGCCGACCGGAGGGTCTTGATTAATCTGGAAACGTCGCTTTCCACTTTGGACAAGTCCTGCTGGTTGGGACGTCCCCTGATATCGCCCAGTCTGCCCTTGGTGCTGAGCTCTTCCCGACCGTGAAACTCGCCGACTACATACCACCTAGCCGCAACGTCAAAGCCGAGATGCTCAAAAAACTGGCCAAGATATTCACCAACCGGCGTTACCTCGTTTATCCCGGTGTGGGGGCCTGAATATGTGCAGAACACGACCGCAGTTTTACCGGCGACCCTGGGAGCGCAAGGCTTTATATCACCACGCTCCACATGCAATTTCATCTTCTGCTTTACAAAGCGCAGCACCGGCTCCGGCGGTAGAAACTGGTATGATGGCGCCCCGAGGAATACCAGATCATATTGATACAGCTCTTCTGCCTCTGCCTCACTCACTTTTTTTACGGCTGGTTCAATCCCCTCACGAACCAGGGCTTTTTGAACAGCCCCGGCCACCTTCTCCGTGTTGCCGGTAGCCGACCAGTATATAACCAGCGTCTTTAATTCACGACCCGCTTTATTTTGATGCATATCTTCTTCCTGCCATATCAGTCAGCCCTAGTATAACACCCCTACACGATGCGTTAAACCCCACCCCGCCATTTGCCCTCCTCCCGACCAGAGCACGTATGATTGACACTATGACAGTCGGAGCCTAAAATAAACTCAGTATACCTTTGCTTACGTGGGTAAATGTTCTGGTTAAAGGGAGGCGAAATCACTTATGAGGCGTTTGGTCAGGGCGAGTGGATTTATACCATATCTTCAACAAGCAAAGATTTCAATGTCGGGGCGAGTGGATTTGAACCACCGACCTCAGCGTCCCGAACGCTGCGCGCTAACCAAACTGCGCTACGCCCCGTCAGTCACTATTATAAGCGCATTTGGCTCTCACCATCAAGGGAGAGCCAAAGAGAGGCTTGGCCTCTCTTAATAAATTGATTCCCCTTCCCCTTGTTAAGGGGAAGGGGAAAAAGGGGATGGGGTTGTAAAAATAATGAAATACTGCGTACTGATAATTGACGGTGCTGCTGGTCTGCCTTTAACAGAACGGGGCAATCAGACCTGCCTGGAACTGGCCGATACCCCTAATCTGGACGCTATGGCCCGGAAGGGCACAGTGGGGCTGGTGCGCACCGTACCGCCGGGTATGGAGCCCTCCAGCGCCTGTGCTTGCCTATCGATACTCGGCTATGACCCGAAGGTATATTACCGGTGGCGGGCCTCCATTGAAGCCAGAAGTATGGGTATCGCGGTTACTGAGGGGGAGGCCGTTTTTCGCTGCAACCTGGTGGCGGTGCGCGATGGCAGGATGTGGGACTATAGCGCCGGTCATATCAGCACCGGCGAGGCCGGGGAGCTTATCCGGGCACTGGAGGAGAGATTGGGCAATGACCGGGTTCATTTTTATCCGGGAGTCAGCTACCGGCACCTGTGCAAGATAAGCGGTCAGGCAGAAATCCTCATGGCCGAATGTACCCCACCCCACGACATCCCCGGCCGACTGGTCGCTGAATTTTTACCCCGTGGCCCGGGGAGCGAGTTACTGTGGGAACTTATGGCACGCTCCGAAGCGGTGCTGCAAGAGCACCCGGTAAACGCAGCGCGGCGGTCTCGCGGCGAGACACCGGCCACTACGATATGGCTTTTCTGGGGCAGCGGCCCACTGCCCAATATGCCCCCTTTCCAGCAGAGCTACGGCCTGCGGGCAGCGCTGACCTCAGGGGTTGACCTGCTCCGTGGCATAGCACAAATAATAGGCATGGATGTCCTGGAAATACCGGGAGTAACCGATGGCATGGACAATGATTACGCGGCGCAGGGAACCGGAGCTATGGCGGCGCTGGATAAGTACGACATGGTCGTCAGTCACATTGAAGCACCCGACGAAGCGGCCCACTCCGGCTCGATTGATGACAAAATAGCAGCTATCCAGCAGGTAGACAGGGAGGTCGTCAGCCTTATCCGTGATTGGTCGGGAGATGACCTAAGGGCACTGATTCTGCCCGACCACCCGACACCAATTAAAACCCGCACTCACAGTGCCGACCCGGTGCCCTTCATCCTGTGGGGCTCTGGTTTCGGCGCCAGCGGGGCTAACGGCTACAGCGAGACCGAAGCCCGAAAAACTGGAATTTTTATCGAGGAAGGCTATAATATTATCCAGAAACTAACAGGGGTTTAGGACATGGCACTGATTGTTCAGAAGTATGGCGGCAGTTCCGTGGCTGACGCCGAGAGGATTAAGAGCGTTGCCCGGCGTATCGCCCGGACCAAAGAAGAAGGCAACCGGGTAGTGGTCGTCGTCTCGGCTATGGGCAAAACTACCGACGAGCTGATAAAGCTGGCCAACCAGGTAACCAGCCGTCCTCACGAGCGGGAACTCGACGTGCTCCTGCACACCGGCGAGCTCGTCTCCAGCACGCTGCTGGCGATGGCCTTGAAAGATATGGGCCACGAGGCAATCAGCCTCAGCGGGGCCCAGGCCGGCATAAAAACGGACGCCACCTACAGCCGGGCCCGGATTACCAGAATTGACCCCAAAAGGGTGGTCAAGGAGCTGGACAGGGAAAGAATTGTCATCGTTGCCGGCTTCCAGGGTATCACCGACGAGATGGACGTAACCACCCTAGGACGGGGCGGCTCCGACACCAGTGCGGTAGCCCTGGCAGTCAGCCTGGGGGCAGACGCCTGTCAAATATACACCGATGTTGACGGCGTCTCTACCGCCGACCCGCGCCTTGTCCCACAGGCACGACGACTTTCGGAAATCGGCTACGAAGAGATGCTGGAGTTGGCAACCTACGGGGCCAAGGTGATGCACCCCCGGGCAGTCGAGCTGGGTGAGCTATTCAACATGCCGATTCTGGTAACCTCCAGCTTCAACGATAGTCCGGGTACGCTAATTCACGGAGGGATAGAAATGGAAGTGCGCAACAAGGCGAGGGGTATCGCCTATGACCTTGACGTGGCCAAAGTAACCGTGGTCGGTGTTCCCGACCGACCGGGCATTGCCGCCGCTATCTTCGAACCACTAGCCAGGGCAAACATTAGCATTGATACCATCGTCCAGAACGCCAGCATTGAGAATATCACCGACCTGACCTTCACCGTAGCCAGGAGCCAGCTCGAGCGCGCTATGGAGGTAGTCGAGCCAATAGCCAAATCAATCGGGGCCAGGGAGTGTGTCAGTGATTCCAGGCTGGGCAAGGTGAGCATTATCGGCACTGGCATGCAGAACACCCCAGGCTATGCCGCCAGGATGTTCAGCGCCCTCAGCGATCAGGGTATTAACATTCAGCTTATTAGCACTTCTGAGATAAGGATAACCTGCATCATTGATGAAGCCAGGGTCAAAGACGCGGTTCGCGTCCTGCACCGGGCGTTCGAACTCGAAGAAGAGGCGGAAAACTAAAGGGGGGCGAAGCTCATCACCCCCCTTTAATGGCGTACCCCGCCGGACACTAAACGGCCACCACCTCCTTGACCTCGGGTATTTCTTGCTTCAGGAATTTCTCAATACCCATTTTGAGGGTCATCGTGGACATGGCGCAGCCCGCGCAAGCGCCCACTAGCTTAACCTCGACAACGCCGTCGTTTACATTTACCAGCTCTACATTACCACCGTCACGCACCAAGACAGGCCGTATCTTGTCCAGCACCTCTTCTACCCTTTCGCGCATCATAGCCTCCTTGCACCAAAGTAGCCTGTGATACCGCTACCACAGGCTATCTTAAGCCTACCATATCCCGCCTGGTTTGTCAAACTTGGCGGCCGTATACCCCCGGCCCGGCATGTGCTATAATTAAGTCTGGAGGCATCAATCCGTGCAGTCCAGCCTGATTGGTAAGATCGAAAAAGCAAAACGTTACGCTAAGGAGCCAGACCGGGTTACCTTTACCAAGCTATCTGTGAAGTTCCACGGGGAGCACAGCGACTATGATACCGGCTACCGCGAAGGAAAATGGTACTGTTCCTGCCGCTTTTTCTCGTCATGGGGGACCTGCAGTCATACTATGGCACTGCAGAGAATACTGGATGGTATGCTCCCCGATGAGGCTATGGTGACGCAGTTCGAAATCGCCCCCTAACGGAAGGCTACCCTGTCGTCTGGTTCAATAAGCTGATAATATGCACTAGGCGGTGGCTGGCTTGTCCAAGTTCAGACTGGTCTTTATCCTGTCTATGGTCATCCTGGCCGGGGCACTGGTGGCAATCCTGTACTTCATCCCCTCAATAAGGAGCTACCCCGAACCATATACTGTCCAGGTAATTGATGGCGGTGAAGAATGGATTCTGCAATGCGATATCCTCAATACAGAGGAAAGAGACATAGAGTACAGTATCACGGTTACCGTTGACGACCGGACTTACCAGGACAGCACCGTGGTCAGGCCGGGAAAGGCCTATACCTATATTCACCACGTGTATCCTCATCAGCTAGCGGAGGGCAAAGTAACTTTCGCGCTGTATCAAGATGGCCAGAAGGCGCCGATTAAAACAGCGACTTTCTACATTCCCCTTGATTAATGCCTCTTTCATGTTTACAATAGTCCAAAAAAACTATTGACTTTTCGCCAACTGGCGATTTAATATTCACCTAGAGTCGTAATGTCAGACCGTTGAAAGGTCGCGTAATCACCAGAAGATAGATAAACATGAAGCTAGCAAGCGCCGGACCCAATCAAGGACTAATAATAAAGACAGCCATTGTCTGGCTGTGTATTTTTTTACTGGTTGGTTTTGTGGTCGCGGCCCGGTCAACCAGTGATGCCGTCACCCTGTCGGTCATCCCCGAAGTGCCCCGAACCGGAGAGCCGGTAGTAGCCACCTTCAACCTCAACAATCCCGATGACGAGCCAGTAATAACCAGCTACGAGCTATACGTCAACGGCCAGCTGTTACAGAGCGGCAGCACCACGATTGCCCCCCAGTCCAGCAGCCGGTACCAGTACGCCTACGATAATCCCCTGGAGAGGGGCGAGCAGGCCAACTTTGTCCTGAAGACCAGCTCAGCAAATGGTGAGATTGATAAGATAGTATCTTTACCGGCGTACCCGCCACAACTGATGAGCAGCTTCGTATCCTTCGCCGCCTTCTCCACGTCGATGATGAGCTCAATGATATCCATGGAATACTTCAACGAAACCTTTGGCACCACCAGCGGGCTGAATACCGGTATAATAATTGCCGTCGTCCTGATAGCGCTACTCCTCTTCCTTGAGTTGACCCAGGCGGTAACCACCGGCAACAGGACGACCACCTTGGGCAGCTATCGTGCTAGCTTTGCCAATGTTTCCACCATCCTGTTTATCATCTTCGTTGGCATGGTATTCACCAGAGTGGTGATGATTATCGCTGCCTGAGGTTGATCGGCACAGTAAGAATTATGATAAAAATTACCAGAATACTGCTGGCGATATTTTTTACGGCGCAGCTTTTGGCCGGTAGCCTTTTTACATCCATCTCTGGCCAACTATACGCTAAGGAAGAAAAGAATCCTTACCTGGTAAGGACGTTTGTTACCGAAGATGGTCGGGAAATAGACCAGATTATTGTCCCCGGTAAGCCACCGGAAATCAAGGCAGAGGCGGTTGATGTCCCCGAGCCCGGTACCTACGGGGCCATTACCACCAATCACCTTTTTCAGGTACCGGCTTTTGACTGGAGCTACGGCTGCTCGGCGACCTCGGCGGCGATGTTGGCAGGCTACTACGACAATGACGGATACCACACCAACATGTACGCCGGCCCCACCAACGCCGGGGTATGTCCCATGGACAACACCAGTTGGGGTCAAACGGAGTGGGACAGTGGATGGTATAGTGAGTGCCCGCTGAGCGCTACTCATCAGGGTAAAGATGGCCTAGCCGTAAAGGGGCACGTGGATGACTACTGGGTGGATTATGATGATCCAGGACCAGATCCTTGGATTGGCAACTGGCCGGAGCATACCCAAGGGGATTGTACCGGTGACTACATGGGAACCAATCAGTCTGTATGGCAGAGCAGCGACGGTTCTACCACGTTTTATAATTATTCAAACGGTGCCCCTCTCTATGATTTCACGGAGTGTGAAACTAATCCGGCCATTCCCGGTTATCCAGCTCGGGATGGCGGCCACGGCCTGAGGCTGTTCGTCGAGTCCCGTGGCTATAGTGTTTACTACGACGGTTCAAATTACCAGAACTACAACCAGTATATAGATGCTCTAGGTCTTACATATGGGTTTACCTTTGCTCAGTATATGGCCGAAATAGACGCCGGCCGGCCGGTGCTCATTCATGTAACCGGCCACACCATGCTCGGTTTTGGCTACTATTACGACTCCGACCTGGATACCGAGACCGTCTACCTTTACGATACCTGGGACCACGAAGAACACCCAATGGCCTGGGGCGGTAGCTATTCGGGTCTACTCCACAGGGGAGTTACCGTCCTGCAGCTGGCAACGGTATCCGTGCCAAGATGGGAATCATACCGCGGAGACTACGGTGACAGCACCAGCGGTTATGTCGATGACTACTTCGATGACTACGCCACTGAAAACGAGGTATTCATGTACGGCACTGGTTTCACCCCGAGTACAACCTACAAGGTCATATATTGGGATGGGGATGGTGACAATGTGGTCTCCGAGCTTCCCACTTCCGACTCAAGCGGTGTGCTGAAAAGCAACCATACCTTTAATGAGGCTCAGGATGCGGCTGGAGACTGGCATGTAACCGTTTATAACCAGTATGCTAACCCTCCGGATTATGACCCCGTCCGAGACGTAGGGATTATAGTTGCCGATGATAACTCTTACGGTAGCTCTTCTTTCGCCGCCACTGCGTCGGCCATACCCGAGTTCCCAACCGCAGTAATAGCGATTGCGGTGCTGGCTATATGCTCCGGAACATACCTCTGGTTGAGACGTAAGGCTGCCCCTGCCCCCGCATAAAATCCCCTTTAACGGGCCATCTGTGGTACAATCGGGCGGGGCCTGGCAGCAATGACAGCAAACCACAAGACCGCTGATTCACGAAGGCTATATCCGGCACTGCTTATTGCGGCAATATGTCTGGGTATAACCGTTTGCGAATGGCTGTTTGCCTACCAGGACCCTCGCTTAGGTATCACCCTGGCCCTTTTCCTGGCGCTGGTCATCTATCTAGTGACCCCTATTGTTAAACTGGGTCAGCCATTTACCGATGCCGCCGAGTCACTGGTGCTTATCCCCCTGTACATACTGTTCACCTCTTCACTGCCCTGGTTCTTCCTCAGCCAGGCACTGCTATTACCCGCGGTGTATTCCGCAGTGATTGCCCTGTGCGCCTGGCACATATACCGAAAGAGAATCAGCCTGAGGGAGATAGGGTTTCGCCGCGATAAATGGCTGAAGCACGTCCTGACCGGTATCCTGGTAGGTGCCCCGCTGGGGGTAATTGAGTACTTTATCATTACACCGGCGGCGGCCTTCCCCACCTTTGAAATCAAGTATCTGCTGCGTGACCTGTTCTACATGGTCGTCTTTGTCGGCATCGGTGAGGAAGTGCTTTTCCGGGGACTGGTGCAGCGGGATATGACCAACCTGTTTGGCGGGAAATGGGGGCTGCTTGTTGCCAGCCTAATGTTCGGGGTCATGCACCTGACCTGGCGGTCAATACCGGAGCTGGTCTTCACTTTCCTGGCCGGGATGATTTTCGGATACCTATATCACCGGAGCCGCAACCTGACGGCGCCAATAATTGCCCATGGAGTGGGCAATACCATCCTGGTGGCGGTCATGCCCTATCTCATAGGCTGACTAGGGATTTACCTGGTCTTCAGCAGGATAGAGCATCTTGGTATGCTCAATTGCCTCGGCAACGATAAACAGGGAGCCGGCAACACAGATAATGTCCCGGTCACCGGCCAGGGCCACTGCCTTGTCCAGTGCCGCCGGAATATCTTCGGCGACCTGCGCCTCAATTCCGTATCGGCCGAACTCGGCCTCGATTTTCGCCACCGGCAGCGCTCGGGGGTGCCGGGAGCGGGCAACAATTACGCTGTCAAACGCCGGAGCCAGCTGGGAGACTACGCCGGCAATATCCTTGTCATCCGATGTGCCGATAATAAGGACCGCCCGTTCGAAGTCGAAGTACTGCCCCAGAGATTCCCTCAAAGTGCGGGCACCATCCGGGTTATGGGCGCCATCAACCACGATAAGAGGCTGCCGGCTGACAACCTGAAGTCGACCGGGCCAGTCCACCTGTGACAGGCCGCGGCGGATACCGTCTCCGGTAACCGTAAAACCTTTCTCAGCCAGGACTTCAAGAACCGCCACGGCGGCGGCCGCGTTGTCCAGCTGGTGACGACCAAGCAGCGGAATGGACAGTTCATAGGTATCCAGCTTTCCCTGCACCCGAAACCGCTGCCGTCCCATGTCAAAACGGCTGTCCAGCACGGTAACATCACGGCCTACCCTGACCAGCCTAGCGCCATGCCCGCCACAGACGCTCTGTATCACCCGGTCAACATCGTCAGACTGAGGAGAGATAACCACGCGGCAACCAGGCTTGATAATCCCCGCCTTTTCGCGGGCGATTTTGACCAGTGAGTCACCCAGGACCTCGGTATGGTCAAGGCTTATTGAGGTAATGACGCAGACTTCTGGGCTAATGACATTGGTGGCGTCAAACTGTCCCCCCATCCCTACCTCCAGCACCTGGAACTGGGCCCCCTTCTGCGCAAAGTGGACAAAGGCCAGGGTCGTTAACAGCTCGAAGGTGGTCAGCCGGCCGTAGGTCGCCCTCTCGTTGACCGCCTCGGCCTCAGGCTGCAGTCCAGTCACCAGGGCGGCAAGCTCACCCTCGGTAATCATCTGGCCGTCAACCCGGATACGTTCCCGCCAGGTATGCAGGTGAGGCGAAGTATACAGGCCGGTAATATAGCCGGAGGCGGTGAGCGCCGCCGTTATCATCGCCGCCACACTCCCCTTACCATTGGTGCCGGCAATATGGATAGACTTGGCCCGGCGGTGGGGATTACCCATCCGGGACAGCAGCTCATCCACCCGCCTGAGGTCATAGTTGATGGCGTTGTGCGCCAACCGGGGCACAACCTCGTAGTCGGTATAGCTGGAGAGATAGTCTATCGCCTGCTGATAGTCCATATAAGAATACTAATATATTCTACCACTTGACGCCTATCCACAGCCACTGATATTATCAGCTTACAACCAGAGCCGACCCCGCGAGGTGCTGTATGAACTTCAGGGAAAAGTTGACCGTCGCTACCCGCCGAAACGATAGCCTGCTCTGCGTCGGGCTTGACCCCGACCCCGAGCGGATGCCTGAGAATATAGGTGTGTTTGAATTCAACCGGGAAATCATTGATGCCACCGTTGACCTGGTATGTGCCTACAAACCGAACCTCGCCTTCTACGAGTCCCTGGGCAGCGACGGCCTGGACGCCCTGAAACAGACTGTTGAGCACATACCCGCTGATGTCCCCGTAATCTTGGATGCCAAGCGGGGTGACATCGGCAACACGGCCCGGGCCTATGCGCGGGCACTCTTCGATTACCTCGGCGGCGATGCCGCCACGGTAAATCCCTATCTCGGCCTGGACTCGGTGGAGCCCTTTATCCAGTACCGCGACAAAGGGATATTCATCCTGTGCCGGACATCAAACGCCGGGGCTCTTGATTTCCAGTCTCTCCGGTGCGAGGCAGCGCCAGGGACAGAGCTCCGCCCTCTGTTCGAAATAGTCGCCCTCAAAGCCAAGCAGTGGAACACCCACGGCAATATCGGTCTGGTGGTCGGTGCCACCTACCCTGAGGAACTAAAGCTGATACGAAGCACTCATCCTGATATGCCGATACTGATACCGGGCATCGGCGCCCAGGGCGGCGACCTGGCTTCGGCCGTCGGCTACGGTATCAACGGGCAGGGAGAGATGGCCATTATCAACTCTTCGCGGCAGATTCTATACGCCTCCCGGGAAAGTGACTTCGCCGAGGCGGCGCGCCGGGCGGCCGCCGGACTCCGGGAACAGATTAACCACTACCGTACCCACCACACTTCTGGCCTTTGAGAAGAAAAATGGTCATGGAGATAAGGCCGGGCGATGTCGTCCGCCTCAAGAAGAAACACCCCTGCGGCAACGACGAGTGGCAGGTGGTGCGGGTGGGGGCAGATATCAGAATCAGGTGCCTCAAGTGCCAGCGCTACGTCCTCCTCGAGCGCCCCGTCTTCGAGCGCCGGGTGAAGGCCCTTGTCTCAAAGGGAGAATGACGATGAACCGCCGTATTATGCTGGTTGACCTTGACGCCTTCTTCGTCTCGGTGGAACAGGTCCTCAACCCCGAACTCAGGGGTAAGCCGGTAGTGGTCGGCGGCAACCCCGAACGCCGCGGTGTGGTCGCCGCCGCCTCCTACGAGGCCCGGGAATACGGCCTGCACTCCGGCATGCCGCTACGCACCGCCAGCCGGCTCTGCCCCCAGGCTATTTTCATCGAGGGCAGCTTCCCCAGGTACCGCGCGGCATCCCAAAAGTTCATGGCCATCCTGGCCGATTTTTCCCCTTTCCTGGAGCCGGTGAGTCTCGACGAGGCCTACCTGGATGCCACCGGCTTTGAATCCATACACGGCTCGGCGCGCCAGATGGCCGAAAAAATCAAAGCACGGGTTAAAGGCGAACTCGGACTCACTGCCTCGGTGGGCATTGCCAGCGGCAAGGTGATTGCTAAAATTGCCGCCGAGCTTTCCAAGCCCGATGGACTGATGGAAATACCCCCGGGAGAGGAGGTCGCTTTCCTAGCACCGCTACCTATCACCAGACTGCCCGGCATCGGCAAAAAGTCGGCGCAAGTTTTAAAGGGCCTGGGCATTACCACCGTAGGAGAACTATCCGCGATGCCGCCGGGGGTGCTAAAAAGCCACTTTGGGACCTCTGGTGAGGTATTGCAGCGCCATGCCCGGGGCACTGATGACCGGCCGGTGGAACCCCCTGCCGCCGCCAAGTCCACCAGCCGCGAGACCACCTTCGCCGAAGACACCAGAGATCGCAGCCGGCTTGAGGCTACTCTCCATTACCTTACTGAACGGGTTGGCACCGACCTGCGCCAACGGCAGAAACGGGCCAGGTGCGTAACGCTGAAGCTGAGGTACGCCGATTTCACCACCATCACTCGCCGCCACACCCTAAGCCAGTCCAGCGACAGTGACCGGGTCATCTTCGGCACCGGCCTCAAGCTGCTCAAGCAAGAGCTGTCCGGGGAAAGGCGAGCTATCCGCCTTATCGGCATCGGGGTATCAAACCTGGTCGAAGCCGGGCAGCAATTGGACATGCTCGACCCGTCAGGAGAGAGGCTGGAGCGACTGAACAGGGCTATCGACCGCATTCGCAACAAGTATGGTTTTACCGCCATCCAGACCGGCCGCACCCTGAAACTGAAGGATATTTTCCCCGAAAGCGACAACGGCTACACCCTGCACACACTGAGCCTGTCGCGGTGAATTCTTTCGCAGCACAGCCAGCATTTCAGCTATCTCAACTTGAGTCCAGCCCAATAATGAAGGGAAGTTTGAAGGGGCGAAGCCCTTCATATAATAATCTTCCCCCTCTCCTTCGAAGGAGAGGGGGATAAAGGGGGTGAGGTAGACAATAAACCTTAAACTTGCCGAGGCGTGTCAGGAATGATATACTATAAAACCGTATTACGGGGCGCATTCGTCTAGGGGTTTAGGACACCTCCCTCTCAAGGAGGAGATCACCGGTTCGAATCCGGTATGCGCTACCAATGCAAATAAAACCGCCATTTTCAAAGCTAAACCAGCTGAAATGGCGGTTCCTTTTTGGGCATTGACATTACCCCAATATGGGGACTACACTGAAATGCTCATATATGGACCTGAAAAACTGAATAGTAAATGGTGGGTTAGGGGAAGGTAGCAGGGTAAACCAAGGGCACTAAGTAATTAACTAGAAGTCATAGTACAAGGAGGTGAACTATGATTAAACCTCTCAAGGTGACCATGATTGTGTATGCGTTGATAGGTATCCTGTTCGGGCTGGCTTGCATTTTTATTCCTCGCCAATTAGGAGCCATGTTTGGACAGGAGGGAGGGCCTACCGTAGCCGCCCTATCGGCGTCGTACGGCTTCGGTTTGGTTGCGGCTTGTATCTTTCTCATAATTGCGGCGCGTGACCCGATTAAGCACATTCTCTGGATGAAGTATGCTATAGTATTTGCTATCCTTAGTTTAGCCGCCGAACTATATTCCGTTATTCTTGGATATATTACCTTGGGGTCGGGATTAACAGCAATCATTCTTCATGCTGTTTTCGCTATCGCTTTCCTTGTCTTCTATCCTTGGCGAGCAGTAAAAGGTAGCTAGTAAATAAGAAATAAACAGAAATAACTGAATATTTTGCGGGTGGGTTAGGGGAAGATGGCGGGTAATTGAAGGGCACTGGTAACCGCTAAGCAGATTGCGGTAGCTGGTGCCCTTTTTGGTTTAGTCAATAATTGAAAGGAGGTCAGAAGATGCCACCTATTTTCAAAGCATTAGCGTCAATAACTGCTTGGATTCTGTGGATTGCTGGACTGGTGATGGGGCTTAGTACCTTAATAATTGGTATCATGGCTGGACGCTTGTTCACTACCGAGGCAGAACCAATGTCATACTATCCAATTAGTTTTGCCGTCGCACTTGCCTATGCGGTAAGTGCCGTAGTGGTCATGTTATTAAGGAAAAAGATGGAATAGACCAAAATCCGACAAACGATTTAGTCTAGTCTGATAGCAGGGTAAGGGTGGTGAACATAGGTTAGCCCGTTTTCTCTTATATATAATATATTCTACCCTAACCTACGCTAACCTTGGCTAACCCAGTGGTGCCTTGTAGAACTTCAAGCTGTCCTCAAATATGACTAACCTAACTTACTATGACATCGTAGCTCGTTGATTATGACAAATTCAGGCTGGTACCCCACTTACATTAGAGCATCTGGGAAGCCTTGATTCGATTAAACGTGGCAGTGCCCCCGCCATGAAGGTCTTCCAACACGTAACGGACAAGCCATTCAATATAGGTGCCTTTCATTACCGCCCGTCCAGAAAAGATATCCATTGCACTCAAAGCAACAAGTGCGTGGAGGTCATGCACCATCGCATTC
This sequence comes from Dehalococcoidia bacterium, assembly GCA_011191985.1. Classification (GTDB taxonomy): domain Bacteria; phylum Chloroflexota; class Dehalococcoidia; order Dehalococcoidales; family W111; genus W111. Next base: position 8,698 of record DUEU01000012.1, on the reverse strand, counting down.
AATAGACTGAATCCCAGCGGACTGGTCGGCAAATTTCCAGCCTTGGTCGCCTGCTCAATCTCCCATAGAGCCTTGTACAGCAGTAGTCTCGCCTGTTCTATTTTAGTAAGCATTTCCACCATTTTCACCCCGATGGTTGGATGTTCAATGATGGGTTTACCTCCCTGGACTCTTGTTTGTGCGTACTCGAGGGTGAGTTCATAAATTAGTTGGGATGTGCCAATTTGAGCCGCTAACCATAGAAAAATAGATGCTGCAGCCCGCGGGTGGTCGCGTATCATGGTGAAACCTGTATTATCCTCACCACCAAGCAGATAACGTGCAGGAACCCTGGCATTATCAAATATAATGTCTCCGTTCGGCCGCAGGTGTTCCACCAGCCATTCGTTAATCCTTACACTGCATCCCGGCGTACCCTTAGGCACCAGTATGGTGCTCATTGACTGGGATAAGGGTTTATATTTGTCCGTTCGAAGACTGAGGTACAATATATCAGCGTCTACGCCGCAACTGAAACACTTCTCCCCGTTTATGACGTATTCGTCACCATCTCTATAGGCAAAGGTTTTCATACCGGCCCCCGGTTCGTCATACGGTAATAAGGGGTCATGTCCGTAATCGGGTTCAGTGGTCGATGAGCCCATATAGAAAGTAGGTTCTTTCATTATCCGGGTAAATATTTCGTCTTTTTGTTCCTCCGTGCCGACCTCATTTAAAATTACACACGTTCTCCAGTCGTGTTGATATATAGGAAACAGGGGAGGGGCGTATTGCCCTAAAGCTTCTGCAGCTAGCATAAGGGTAAATAAATCGACACCTTCCCCTCCCCAATTCTTAGGAACGGCGAGTGTTGCCAACCCCACTTCGTGCATTTTTTTCATCAAATCCCAGGGCATGCGCTCCATTGGGTCCCTGGCAACAAGCTCCAGCCAGAACTCCGGGCTCGTCTCTCTTTTAAAAAAATCCTTTATCAAAGTCACAAGAGCCTTCTGTCCTTCAGTTAAATCAAAATCCATAGTGATACTCCCCCCTACTAGTTATCAACCTTCAAAGATAATATTATAACATTAGACAACTTTAGCCTGCCCCCAATAATGATACCACTTGTTAAGCCTTTACATAGTTAATATAGTTTCAAAACCGAAGGGTTTAAACAAAAACAAAAATTGAAATAGGGGAGGTTAAACGGTTTCCCACCACGTGAAGCTAAAAAGATCATCGTTGTGCAAGGTCACTTGACTAGCGCTTATTACGAATAATAATATGGGTTCATTAGTGCCCATTAACTAGCCCCAATCCTCTAATGTAGACATAACGAGATACTAAATTGGCTAAAAATAATCAATTCAGCAATAGATGGTACGTGCTTGTTCTCTCCACGTCATTAAGCTCACTAGCTATTATAATGCCTGAGATGTGCATGCCCGTACTGTTTGAAGAGATATCTGAAGACCTGAATCTGAATCTGGTTCAAATAGGCACCATATGGGGTATTGTTCCCCTCGGCAGCGTTATCTTTCTGTTACTTGGTGGAGTTCTGTGCGACCGCTTTGGTGTAAAACACACCATAGGTATTGCTTGTTTACTGGCAGGTGTAACTGGTGCAACAAGAGGGCTTTCGAGCGGATTTGGCAGCCTCGTAGCAGTCTCGCTCCTTTTTGGCCTGATATCTTCCCTGATTCCCGTCGGTGTAATGAAAGTTTGCCGTATCTGGTTTACAAATAAGCAGTTGGGCTTGGTAACTGCCGTCATTTTAATGGGTAACGGAATTGGGGGGTCAATTGGTTCAATGATGAGTGCGACATTCCTATCACCATTACTTGGTGGGTGGAGAAATGTTCTGTTTCTATATGGAGCAATCTCTGTAGTACTAGGTATTATTTGGCTCCTTACTTTAAAGGAAACGCGGGGCACCAGGAGAACCGGATCTGATACTACGGCTCCAGTTCGTCAGGCTGTATCATATGTATTACGTATAAAGGCCATTTGGCTAATTGGCTGCAGTCTCCTTGCCTATGAAGGCAGTATGTTGGCGATATTGGGTTATTTACCTCTTTATCTACGTGAAAGCGGTTGGTCAGCAATCAGTGCTGATGGTGCTGTAACCACTTTTATTTTGATGGGCATAATTGGAGCCATCCCGTTAGGTTTGCTTTCAGATAGGCTTGGCAGAAGAAAAGCCGTACTTATTCCAGCGATTTTCGTTGCTATTATTTGCACCGCTTTGTTACCTGTAATCAGCAATACGTCCTTGTGGGTCATACTAATTATACTAGGAACCTTTCGTGGCGCTTATACATCCCTCTCTAGTGCTATGGTACTTGAGACTGACACAGTGGGATTTACCTATTCTGGAACAGCAATCGGACTGGTTTTAACTCTGATGCGTATAGGTTGCTTTATAGCCTCTCCCCTTGGTAATAGCTTGGCCACTATTAATCTTGGTACGCCCTTTGTATTCTGGGCAATACTTTTTGTTTGTGCAGCTATAATTCTGATATTTGTGAAAGAAACAGGATGGAAAGTCAAGAAAGAAAAGAAGACAACTTATATATCTTTACAATAGCTTCCACTTGTTATATTAACTTTTATAGAGGAGGGTATTAGAAAATGGACGATTCGAAATATGGGAAGTATATCATTACGGAATTGAAACCTGATATATCCCCCGGCGGGGAAGATCACCTTAAATTAATATATCTAGACAATGAGGTTATAGAAGGGGCTTTCTATGTGGAATGTGTTTGGATTTGGCCACGATTAAAGTTGTATCCTACCCAGTCCGGAGCGAAAGCTCACACTCACGATTTTGACGAGGTCATTACATTTTTTGGAACTAATCCAGAAGACCCACATGATTTATGTGGAGAAATCGAATTATGGTTGGAAGATGAAAAACATATACTCAATAAAAGTTGCCTAGTCTTCATACCAAAGGGAATGAAGCATTGTCCATTGATTATTAGAAGGGTAGATAGGCCAATTTTCCATTTTGCCACCGGGTCTAGTAGGACTTATAAGAGATAGCCTGTATCGTATGCGTTTGACGTTAGTCAAAACGAGAATAGGTTGTCTCATTAAGTATAAAAAGTGTAGGTTGTATGTAGTGGTGATAAAAAGATGGCGTAACTAGCTAAATCGGTTTACGCACAAATTAAAGCTACGATTTTAGCTAATAATCTGCTAATAGACTGAATAAAACGGGTTGTTACCAGTTGGTAGTTCACGTACAAAACATGTTTTGGGCCACTACCACAAAAGTTCTGGTTTGAACGTAAAATGACGATTTGGGATAGATAACGCCAAATCCGGTATGCGCTACCACTCGATAAATAACCGCCATTTTATCTGATATAGCTTTGAAAATGGCGGTTTCCATTTTTGTGTTTTGCCAACATTATACTGGATCAATTTATAGGGAGCAGGTAAAATCCGGGTAACTTTCACTTAGAAAGTGGTATAGTTAATGGGGACAGACCAGTTTCTTCAGTCCAAGCCCGGCGAGAAAAAATATTACTAGAGGAGGCACTGAAAAATGAGTAGCACTACCAAGGGCACACCTATAGAAGAACTATCAACAAATATTTTAAACACACGCTTTGAAAACCTTAATGAGGCCACGTTAGAGAACGCGAAGAACCGTATTATCGATGTGCTGGGATGTGTGATCGGGGGGGCTAAGGCCGCCGGCAATCCAGCATTGGTTGGACTGATTAAGGAGTGGGGAGGCAAAGAGGAGGCCACAGTTTTAGCCTGGGGAGGTAAAGTGCCAGCCTGCAATGCTGCCATGGTGAACAGCATTATGGCGCGGTCCTTTGATTTTGAGGTGGTAGGTGCCGTAGTCGAGAGTGAGTGGATTGGCAGCCATATCAGCGGAACAACAGTGCCGACGGCTCTGGCTATGGGGGAAGCCACCGGTATAGATGGTAAGGGGTTAATCACTGCTTTACTGGTAGGTGATAATGTTGCAGCGCGAATTATAGCCTCGTCCGGCTTTAGCCCGAACAAAGCCTGGGACATCACTGGCACTATAAACGCGTTTGGAGCTACTGCCGTTACCGGGCGATTATTGGGCCTGAATAAACGGCAAATGAGGAACGCGTTTGGCATCGTTCTTAACCAGCTGGCGGGCAGCATGCAAAATTGCTGGGATGGAACTACTTCATTTAAACTGCAGCAAGGGATATCAGCCCGAAATGGTATCTTTGCGGCGCAACTGGCTAAGGCAGGATGGACAGGCCTAGAAGATGCCTTGTTCAGTAAGTTTGGCTACTATCAAATTTACACTGACGGCTGCACCAACCCTGAAATCCTGACCAAGGACCTAGGCAAGAAATACTATGCCGAAGCTCACTTCAAACCGTATTCGTGCTGCGGAGGTCTGCATGCAGCCATTGACTGTGCCCTGGCCATTGCCGGCAAGCACAATATAAATGCTGACGATATAGAGGAAATAGTCCTCTATGTATCCGAGAGAGGAGCGGATGGCTTTTTCGGGCAACCCTTTAGAATCGGCCCCTTCCCCCACGCTAATGCTGCTTTTAATTTGCGGTATGCTGTGGCCGATGCTCTGCTTAGAAAGAGTGTTGAGCCTGAGCATTTCTCCGAGGAGTCCATACGTGACCCTAAGATTAACGCTCTTATTAGCAAGGTAAAGTTAGCCGAATCGCCAGGAGTGCCCATGTTGGGCGCTAGGCTTAAGGTCAAGATGAAAGATGGACGGGATTTCTCTGAATCGGTTGATAATCCCAAGGGTTTTCCGTTTAACAGTCCGATGTCCCGGAACGAGATAAATGACAAATTCAGGTCTAACGTTGATTTTTCTCAGACAGTGACCGAGAGAAATGCCGAAAAAGCATTGAAGTTGCTGGAGAATTTAGAGGAGCTTGATAACGTAAATAAAATAGTTGAGTTATTGGTTCCTTAATGTCCTTAATGAGGTTTGGAATACCTAGCGCCAAATCGGGTATGTACTGCCAAGGCAGCTAACATCACCTGTTTCTAAGCTAAATACCCGGAACAGGCGGTTGATTTTTGGCTCTCGGCTGGTGTCTTCAAGCTCCGAGGATAAAACTTGACCTGGCTAATGACGGGATGTAATATAGCCACAAGGCGGAAAAGCTAACCTAAAGAGCCGATGCCCCCAAGAGGAAGGAGTACCATGAAAAGCATAGTAATTTACTATTCCCAGACGGGGAACACCAAGAAGATAGCTAAAGCAATCTACGCCGGGATGAGCCAAACGGGAGAGCAGTGCGATATCGCCCGACTCAGGGATGTAGACCCGGGGAATCTGGCCGGCTACGATTTGATCGGTCTGGGCAGCCCGGTGATACACGCCAGAGAACTCCCCAACGTGACCCGATTTATAAATTATATGACATCGGTAGATGGGAAGCACGCCTTTGCTTTTTGCACCCATGGTGCCATTCCCGGTTACTATCTGGGCCGGATAGTGCCGGCACTGATACAGAGGGGTCTCACCGTCATTGGCTGGGCAGACTGGTTTTGTAGTGCTTACCATCCTGTCATTCCCAAGCCTTATTTCACCGACGGCCACCCGGACGCGATTGACCTGAAGGAAGCCGAGGATTTCGGCAGAGAGATGATAGAACGCAGCAAGCGGATATCCCAGGGGGAGACCGGACTCATCCCGACATTGCCGAGGGGAAGAGAGTACGATGAGCGTTATTTCCCGGTGGCTGAGTCTCCCGAGGATTTCAAGAAAATGGTAGTCCAGACGGAGTTTAAGGTCAATACTGAAAAGTGTAATTATCCCCGGTGTACCCACTGCATAGACAATTGCCCGACAAACGCCATTGACCTATCGGTATCTCCACCCATTTTTGATAAGAGCTGCGATCTTTGCTGGCTTTGCGAGCAGATTTGCCCCACGGGTGCCATAGAAATCGACTACGAGCCGCTAGACAAGTTCCACAAACCATTTAACGTCTCCGTCCTCCAGAAGTCAGTGGACACATTCGAGGCCAAAGGACTGTTCCGAAGACTGGTGCCCAACGAGAAAATCGGCTGGGATACCAGCTTCTGGACGGTAAAAAAACCACCGCGTTTTAAAATCGATGATTGACCACCAGACTTGTTGCATTTTCCCCAGAAAGCTGGTATGCTAGTAGGTGGCAGTTTGTGAGTCTTGCGTTAAATAAACGCCATAGGTCAATAATGCGTTAATCTTCTAATGGTGATTGATTAGACGTCAGGTACTATTGGCTGCCAAGCGAGCTGCTCTTAGAACAACACGGCTACAGCGGAATTCAGGGAAAACCGCGTCAGTCGAGGTATAATAAGTGCTAATTACGGCCTGCATTAAGCAAGTGCCAGATACTACCCAGGTCAAAGTTGACCCGGTTACGGGCACCCTTATCAGAGAGGGCGTCCCTTTCATCATGAACCCGTTTGACACTCACGCCCTGGAAGAAAGCCTCCGACTTAAAGACAAATACGGTCTCCGCGTATCAGTCATCTCCATGGGGCCTCCCTCCACCGAGACTACGCTGAGAAAAGCCCTGGCCCTCGGTGCCGACGAGGCAGCACTGCTGAGTGATCGTGCCTTTGGCGGGGCCGATACCCTGGCCACCAGCAAGGTCCTGGCCGAGGCCATTAAAAAACTGGCCCAAAGGGAGGAGGTGGCGCTGGTAATCTGCGGCCAACAGACCATTGACGGGGATACGGCCCAGGTAGGGCCAGGCATTGCCACCCGCTTAGGATACTCACAGCTAACCCTGGTTGACCATATCGAGCACATAGACCTCGAAGCCAGGAGATTGAGAGTAAGGCGCAAGCTAGAAGGCAGACACGAAGTAGTGGAAGCACCGTTACCGGCCCTGGTAACCGTAGTCCGCGAGATTAACACGCCCCGTTATCCTACCGTACCGATGCGGTTGATGGCTGAGGACGCCCCGGTCTTACTATGGGACAACCAGGAGATGGGGCTGGCCTCGGAAACAATCGGCCTTAGTGGTTCGCCGACACAGGTACGCCGCATATTCTCGCCGGAAAGGGCCAAAGGCGAGATCCTTGGTGACGGCGCTAACGACCCGGAGGAAGCCGCCAAACTACTGCTGGATAAGCTCATAGAAACTGACATTATCGCTTTGTAATGATGCTGGCGGGAGTACAGGTATCCAATGACAGAGGTTAAAAAACCGAAGAAACCAAGAGGTGTAGCCAGACTCATTCCCGGCAAGTGCATTGCCTGCGGTGCCCGCTGCCAGGCCTCCTGCCCCAAAGAGGCAGTGGAGATGAACGAGGCGGGTGAGCCAATCATCATTGTAGAGAATTGCATTGGCTGCCGCAAGTGCATAAAAGTCTGTCCCGCCGATGCCATCGAGATTTACTATACCCCAGAAGAACAGAAAATTCTTGACGAGCTGGCCAAAAGCGCCGAAAAGGCAAAAGCACCGGAACCAGAAGCAGAGCTCAGCGAAGAGGAAGCCAGAGTACTGGCCAAGCTCCGGGAATACCGCGGCGTCTGGGTCTTCGTGGAGCAGACCGAAGGTGAGCCAGCCGTGGTCTCCTGGGAGCTGCACGGCATCGGCACCGAGTTGGCTAAAGCCCGGGGCGTGGAGTTGTGCGCCCTGGTTATCGGCAACAAGGTAGAGGACCTTTGCCATCAGGCGTTTGCCTATGGCGCCGACAAAGCGTATCTGATAGACGACCCCATATTCAACGACTACCGCACCCAGCCCTACAACGAGGCCATTTGCTATCTGGTTGAGAAATACAAGCCGGAGATACTGCTGATGGGCGCCACCGGTCTGGGCCGGGACCTAGCCGGTGCCGTGGCCACAACACTGCAAACCGGCCTGACCGCAGACTGCACTGGCCTGGCCATAGATGACCGGGGGTTCCTGTTGCAGACACGCCCCGCCTTCGGGGGCAATATCATGGCCACCATCATGACCGAAAAAACGCGGCCGCAAATGTCCACGGTGCGACCACGCGTCATGCCGATACCGGAGAGCAACCCCTCCCGGAAGGGTGAGATTATCCGCGAGTCCATACCCGCCAAGGAAGAAGACTTCGCGGTAAAGGTGCTGGAGATAATCGACGAAAGAAAAGGCCGGGAGTCGGTAGACGTGACCAAAGCGGATGTAATCGTCTCTGGCGGCCGTGGCATGTGCGCCAAGGATAATTTCACCATGCTACAGGAACTGGCCGACGAGCTCGGCGGCGTGGTCGGCTGCTCCCGCGGCGTCGTGGAGGCCGGCTGGATGCCGGTAGAACGTCAGGTAGGACAGACTGGCAAGACAGTCAGGCCCAAGATTTACTTCGCCTGCGGTATAAGCGGCGCCATCCAGCACCTTGTGGGTATGCAGGACTCGGACGTGATTATTGCCATCAACCAGGATACCCAGGCACCTATATTTGAGGTGTGCACCTACGGCATCGTGGGCGATGTGCGCCAGGTGGTCCCGGCCATCACTAACCGTATCAGAGAAATACGCTCTAACGGTAAAAAGGGGTCGGCATGACTGTGATATCCGTAAGTAACGAAGAAAGAACCCGCAAAGGATAGACCGTGTCGTATGAGGTCGTGATATTCGGAATTGTCTTTATCGTCGCCGTAGCTGTCTTCGGCTGGAGCTGTTATCGCCGCTTTCGCCTAGTAGCCCTGGGAAAGCCTGAGAACCGCTTCGGTAACGTCGGCAGGCGCATCGGCGGGATGCTCATATACCCC
>DUEU01000011.1 GCA_011191985.1 Dehalococcoidia bacterium | reverse complement strand
TGAGCGCCTGCCTGGGCTCGTCTGCGGTGGGGGCCCGCACCTTTACTGCCACTGCCGGACAGGGTTTGGAGCTGATGCACGAAGTGCTTTACGTCGCTTCGTCCATGCGCCTGCCTATAGTAATGACCGTGGCCAACCGGGCGCTCTCGGCGCCGCTCAGCGTATGGGGCGACCACTCGGACGTCATGGCAGTACGTGACACCGGCTGGATACAGATATTTACCGAAAACGGCCAGGAGGTCATCGATAATGTCCTCTGCGCCTTTCGCATCGCCGAAGACCAGCGGGCCCTGCTCCCGGTGATGGTCCACCTGGATGGTTTCCACCTCTCACACGTTATTGAACCGATAATTTTCCCCGAGCAGGGTCAGGTTGACCACTTCCTGCCCCCCAATAACTACCCCCTGCCCCTCAACCCCAATAAGCCGGTGACCATGGGCGATTTTGGCCCACCGATTATATATACCGAGACGAAGTGGGCACAGGAAGTAAATCTGAGGGCATCCAAAGAGGTTATCCTCCAGACCTGGCAGGAATTCGGTGATAGCTTCGGGCGATACTACTCGCCGGTAGAGCACTACCGCTGTGAGGACAGCAAAGTATTCCTGTTCACTATGGGTAGTTTCAGCGAGACGGCCAGGACGGCCATTGATAAGCTGAGAGACGACGGCATGAACATCGGTCTGGTCAGGCTCCGGCTCTGGCGGCCCTTCCCCTTTGCCGAAATCCGCCAGGCCTTTAAGGACACCGAAGTCCTCATCGTCCTGGACCGGGCCCTCTCCTTCGGTGGCCCGGGCGGGCCGGTCTGCGCTGAGATTAAAGCCGCCCTGTATCCGCTGGAGAAGAAGCCAAAGATAGTCAGCTTCGTCGGCGGCCTCGGCGGCCGGGATATCTCCGTAAGTGGCTTCGAGGAGATTGTCAACCGGGGCTTGGAAATTGCCAAAAACGGCAGCGAGAACGAATATGAGATATTCGGGGTGAGAGGCCAATAAGTAGCCAGTAAACAAGGCATTGAAACCTTAAAAATATAAGCGACGATAGTTTAAAATTATTCGGGGTGAGAGGCTGATGGAGACACAGACGGTTTATGTGCCCAGACTGGTAACCAAAAGAGAGCGGTTCCTGCCCGGACACCGCGCCTGTATCGGCTGCGGTGAGGCGCTGGCGGTCAGACTCGTCTGCAAAGCACTGGGGGATAATGTTATCATTGCCAACGCTACCGGCTGCATGGAGATAGTCTCATCACAGCTGCCCTGGACCTCATGGAGCGTTCCCTGGATTCACACCCTGTTCGAGAACACCGCCGCCGTCGCCTCCGGCATCGAATCCGGCATAAAGGCGATGGCACGTAAAGGGAGGTACTCACCATCAGATGTCAAGGTGGTCGCCATGGCCGGTGACGGCGGCACCAGCGATATCGGGCTGCAGGCGCTATCGGGAGCACTGGAAAGAGGCCATAATTTCCTCTACGTCTGCTTCGATAATGAGGCCTACATGAATACCGGAATTCAGCGGTCGTCTGCCACCCCCTACGGGGCCGCCACTACCACCTCTCCGGCCGGCAAGGTGAAACCGGGACAGCTCACCTGGAAGAAAAACATGGCGGCTATCGCCGCGGCCCATAACATCCCGTACGTCGCCACCGCCTGCCCCAGCTATCCCATCGACCTTATGGCCAAGGTAGAAAAGGCAGTGGCCACCAAAGGCCCTTCCTATCTCCACGTCCTGTCGGTCTGCCCCACCGGCTGGCGCTGCCCCGGCGAACTGACCATCAAGATAGGCCGCCTAGCGGTGGAGACCGGCATGTTCCCGCTCTACGAAGTGGAGAACGGCCAGTACCAGCTCAGCTACGACCCTCCCGACCTGAGGCCGGTTGCCGACTACATGAAGCTCCAGGGGAGGTTTAGGCATCTATCTGAAGACACCGTAAGCGAGATTCAAAAGAGGGTAAAAGCCGAATACGACCGGCTCAAGGGGAAGGCAGCATCATGAAGGCTACGGACAGCAAGACTGATAGCACCGGACAGAAGGTAAAGAAGATAACTGGCCGATACGGGCATCAGGAAAGCTTCCTGGTATCGATATTACAGGACATCCAGGCAGAGTATAACTACCTGCCCCGGGAAGCCCTGGCCGTGGTCAGCCATAACTTGAACATCCCGCTCAGTCAGGTCTACAGCGTGGCCACCTTTTTCAAGGCCTTCAGCCTGAAACCGCGGGGGCGCCACCTGGTCGATGTCTGCCTGGGTACCGCCTGTCACGTGAGGGGTGCCGTCAGAGTCCTGGAGGCAATCGAGCGAGAGCTAGGCATCAAAGCCGGCGAGACCACCTCGGATTTGAAATATACCCTGGAGACGGTCAACTGCGTTGGGGCCTGCGCCCTGGGCCCGATAGTGGTCGTTGACGGCGAGCACGTCGGGGGCATGAAAACTGACAAGGTAAAGCCACTGATGAGCAGCTACGAATAATCGGAGGCGCAAACGTTGAGCAAACTGAAGTCCTCACAGGAACTGGAAGACCTTAGAAAGTCAATAACGGCGCAAATTGACGCCGATAAACCATGTATCACTATCTGCTCCGGCAGCGGCTGCCATGCCCTGGGCAGCCAGAAACTGCAGGCGGCTTTCAAGGTAGAAATCAAGCGGCAGAAGCTTCAGGACCGGGTGGACATCAGGACTACCGGCTGCCACGGCTTCTGCGAACGGGGACCGCTAATCGTTATCAAGCCCAGCAACATCTTCTACCAGCGCGCCGAGGCAGGCGATATTCCCGAAATAGTCTCCGAGACTATCGCCAAAGGTAACATTATTGAAAGACTGCTCTACACCGACCCTAATAGCGGCCGAAAGATAAGCTACGAGCAAGATGTGCCGTTTTATCAGAAACAGCAGCGTCTGGTCTTCGGCAATAACGGCTTCATCGACCCCAACAACATCAACGACTATATCGCGCTCGGCGGCTACGCCGCCCTTAGCCGGGCCCTTTTCGAGATGTCCCCCGAAGCCATAATCGGCGAAGTCAAGAAAGCCAACCTGCGGGGACGCGGCGGCGGCGGCTTCCCCACCGGCGTCAAGTGGGAATCCTGCCGCCAGGCAAAAGGCGACACCAAATACGTAATCTGCAACTGCGACGAGGGCGACCCCGGCGCCTTCATGGACCGGAGCCTGATGGAGGGCAATCCACACAGCGTCCTGGAGGGGATGGTAATCGGTGCCTACGCCATCGGCTCACATGAGGGATACATCTACGTCCGCCACGAGTATCCCCTGGCGGTCAAAAATGCCGAGATGGCCATCAAGCAGGCCGAGGACTACGGGTTACTGGGCAAAAATATACTGGGCTCGGGGTTTGACTTCTCCGTCAGGATAAACCGGGGTGGCGGTGCCTTCATCTGCGGCGAGTCAACAGCGCTGATGGCTTCACTGGAGGGCAAGGTAGGTGAGCCCCGGGCAAAATATGTGCATACCTCCGAGAAGGGGCTGTGGGACCAGCCGACTAACCTGAACAACGTCGAGACCTGGGCAAACGTGCCGCTGATAATCAAGAACGGTGCCGACTGGTACTCAAAAATCGGCACCAAGGGCAGCAAAGGCACCAAGATATTCTCTCTGGTGGGCAAGATAAACAACACCGGCCTGGTGGAAGTCCCCATGGGGATAACCCTGCGCGAAATTATCTACGACATCGGCGGCGGCATCCCCGGGGGCAAGCGCTTCAAGGCAGTGCAGACCGGCGGCCCTTCGGGAGGCTGCATCCCGGAGAGCCAGCTCGACCTACCTGTGGACTTCGACGAGCTGGCTGAGGTCGGCTCGATGATGGGCTCCGGCGGCATGATTGTCATGGACGAAGACAACTGCATGGTGGATATTGCCAAGTACTTCATCGACTTCCTTGAGGGAGAGTCATGCGGCAAGTGCGCCCCCTGCCGCGAGGGGCTGAAAAGGATGAGCCAGATTCTTACCGCCATTACCGAGGGGCGGGGACAGGAGGGTGATATAGAACTGCTGGAGGAGATGTCGGCGGCAATCGTCGACGGCTCTCTATGCGCCCTCGGCACCACGGCGCCCAACCCGGTACTGAGCACCATACGCTATTTCCGGGATGAGTACCAGGCCCATATCAGGGACAAGAAATGCCCGGCCGGTGTATGCAAGACACTGATTACCTACTCCATCATCGAGGAGAAGTGCCCCGGGTGCGGACTGTGCGTCAAGGCATGCCCCGTGGAAGCGATAACCTCTATGGGCAAGAAGAAGCCGGTAAAGCTGGACCAGGAGAAATGCATCAAGTGCGGGGC
>DUEU01000010.1 GCA_011191985.1 Dehalococcoidia bacterium | reverse complement strand
TTGACATGCGTTCTGGGCTTAGATTAATATCCAATGAGAAAGGAGGCAAGCGGCCTCCGCCTTTTAACAAGAGTGCTTCACACGCAAGAGGTCACTGGTTCAAGTCCTCTACCGCCCACCATACTGTACGGTAGTAGAACTCCTTCTTTTTCAATGGTTATCTTCTCCGGCAGGATAGGCATGGTATAAGTTAGAACCGCGTCATTACCCGTTACCTGGATATCTTTAATGAAGCTCTTGATAAAAGTCCTTTTCTCCGCTAATGTCCCCTCTTTTAGAAGAGCATGTAACTCATCAACGCAGCATGATACAGTTTCAAGATCAGCGAGCTCCACTTTCCTGTCTGATATTTGACTTTCGATTTCAACTCTTCTTGTCTGAAGCTGTTCCTGATGCTGTCGCAAATCGCGAATTCTAATTACCACATCATCCAGATTCAACTTGCTTGTATCAATAGCATCGTATAGCCGTTCCGGACGATGATTAATGTCCGTTATCGTATCGGATAGTGACTCAAATTCATTCTGGTATGAACGCATGGTTGAGTCTATCTCCTCATTGACCATACGTACAAGGCTAATCAGGCTCTATTGCAGGCAGTAACCACCAGGAGGCCGGAGAAAGGACTACTGCATCACTCCGACCGCGGCAGCCAATACTGCAGCTATGAGTATCAGGGCCTGTTAAGGCAGTTTGGACTGGAGCTGTCAATGAGCGGAATCAGGAACTGCTTTGATAATGCGCCGATGGAGAGCTTCTGGGGAATCATAAAGCAGGAACTGATTGATCATCACCACTATAGGAGCCGGCGGGAGGCGATGGAGGATATCGCAGAGTACATTGAAATCTTCTATAATCGGCAAAGGTTACAGGCTAAGCTGGGCTACCTGTCGCCAGTGGCGTATGCCCAGAAATACTACGCTGGATTAGTGCCGGCAGGGTGAAGGTTTGGTGTACACTATTGACATCCGACCCCACTGCGTCCGGTCATCGCATGCCTGTAAAGCTCTCTCCGAGCCTATGTATATTTTTGTCTCATCTTAGGTTTCTCGATCTTACCGGTGGGATTCCGTGGTACCTTATCAAATATAATTCGTCTCGGCCGCTTATATCGAGGCAGATTCTGCTCGCAAAATGCCTTTATTTCCTCCTCAGTAATGTTTTCACCCGGCTTGGGATCAATAACTGCGACCGCTATTTCGCCTAGTCTTTCGTCAGGGATTCCAATTACTCCCACATCGTAGATTTTAGGATGACTCTGCAGAATATCCTCAACCTCGACGGGGAAGATGTTTTCCCCGCCGGTGATAATTACATCCTTCTTTCTATCCACAAGATAGATGAAACCTTCGTCATCCACTTTAGCCATATCACCGGTATATAACCATCCATCTCTTATAGTCTCCATCGTTCTTTCTGGATTTTTATAGTATTCCTTCATCACCCCGTTCCCCCTGACCACCAGCTCTCCAATCTCTCCCCGAGGGACATCTGCACCTTTATCATCTACGATGCGGGCCTCCCAGTTGAAGCCGGCTTTACCAATGGCGCCCACTTTCCTCTCGTTTTCTATGCCAAGGTGAACACATCCCGGTCCGGTAGATTCACTAAGGCCGTAGTTGGTGTCATACTGCATACCGGGGAAGTATTCCTTCCAATGTTTAATCAGGCTGGGGGGTACCGGTTGAGCCCCGATATGCATGAGACGCCAGCAGCTAAGGTCATAGTCCTCCTTTTTTAATTCTCCCCTGTCCATGGCGCCAAGTATATCCTGGGCCCATGGCACCAACAGAAATACCACGGTTCCCCTTTCTCGATGGATAGCTTCGAATATGTACCGGGGGCTTATTTCCGTGAGCAATGTCGCTCGGCCGCCAACAATCAAGCTGCCAAACCAGTGCATCTTGGCCCCGGTATGGTATAAAGGGGCGAGGAGGATAAAATTGTCCTCGTGTGTTTGATAGTGGTGACGATTCTCGGTGATAGCCGCACATTCCATATTCTTATGAGTAATAAGTATCGGCTTTGGTGCTCCAGTGGTCCCTGAGGTAAAATAGAGCCCACAGGCATCGTCGTCTTTTAGCTCTATACCTACCGGCTTGGATGAGGCTTCGCTGATTACTTCTTCGAAGTCCTCCATGCCTTCAGGCGGATTCTGACCGACAAATAGATAGTCCTTTATCATTGGTAGCTGTGGGCTAATAGCCTCAACTCTTTCGCTAAATTCCTCACTTGAAATCATTATCTTGGCTTCGGCGATATCAGCACAGTACTTGATATCTTGGCTGGTGAATCTGAAATTGAGGGGAACAGCCCAAGCTCCGGTTCTTATAATGCCAAAATAGGCCTCTAGCCAATTGATGGAGTTCAACATCAGGTGTATAACCTTGTCACCCTTGATTACTCCCCTGCTGGTGAGGGCATTGGCGATTCTGTTGACCCTTTCGTTAAACTCCTTCCAGGTGATTTCTTTCCTTTTTTTCTTACTGGGACTCAGTTCGATGAGGGCGCAGTCATCAGGGTACATTCTGGCATTTCTGTCTAACATCTCTGCAATGGTCACTTATCACTTAACCTCCCCCGCTAGTTCTCAGGCTAACGGCCTTAATAGGTGGTTAAATTGGGCAAAAAGGTGGCAATCTGGGGGAAAGCCATCAATATAGCCACGGCCACAATCAGTGCCCCGAGGAAGGGGAATATTCCTTTGAAAATAGTCTCCAGAGGAACGTCCTCGGCAATTCCCTTGATGACATATACATTCACTCCCACCGGTGGTGTAATAACCCCCATCTCGGTCACCATAACTATTATCACTCCAAACCATATCGGGTCAAAGCCCATAGTTAGCACTAACGGGAAGATGATAGGGATAGTAAGAGTAATCAGAGCCAGGGCATCCATAAAACAGCCGCCTACGAGATATATAAGGACTATAAATCCCATAATAGCCATCCTATGGAGAGGGAGCCCACCTACCCAGTCAGCCAGGACAAGGGGAATCTTAGCCACCGCTATGAAATGCCCGAAGATGGTCGCCCCGGTAACGATAACCATCACCATGCAGGTTAAACGCAGGGCGTCTTTAACGGCAAAGGTAAACCCCGGCCAGCTTAGCTGCCGCCTGGCCAAGCCAATGAGCAAGGCTCCCGCAGCACCCGCCGCTCCGGCCTGTGTCGGGCTGAACCAACCTAAAAATAGCCCCCCTATTACTAAAATGAACAGGATTAGCATCTCAATAATGCCGGTAAGTCCGGCTATCTTCTCTTTCCAGTTGGTGGGTGCCCCCCGTGGGGCAAGGGCAGGATTGTGCAGACAGAGCAGGGACACCACAGCTATAAAAAGGGTGGCTAGGAGTATACCTGGGAGAACACCAGCGATAAAAAGCTTCCCTATTGACTCTCCGGTTAGTATACCGTAGACGATAAATATGGTACTAGGGGGAATAAGTATACCCAGGCTTCCCGCGGCGGCCACACTGCCGGTAGCCAGTGAGTCGTCATAGTTATACCGCTTCATCTCTGGTAGGGATACTCTCCCCATGGCGGCAGCAGTAGCATTAGTTGATCCGCACATGGCGGCAAAGCCGGCACAGGCAGCAATAGTCGCCATAGCTAAACCACCACGCATTTGCCCGAACATGGTATAGCCGGCGGCATAAAGCCTTCGGCTCATCCCAGAAGCGAAGGCGATGGAGCCCATGAATATGAACATGGGGATAACAGTGAGGGAATAAGAGGAGAAACTGGCGAAGACATCCCTGGCCAGAATGCTAAGCCCTGCCTCTGGCGAAACTAAGTAACAGAAGCCGATAAGCCCTACCAG
>DUEU01000001.1 GCA_011191985.1 Dehalococcoidia bacterium | reverse complement strand
CTGCCGTTTCCCGATAGCCATCATCGACAGGATAAAGCAGAAATGCGGCAGCGGATTCCCGGTCGAGATCCGTATCAGCGGGTCCATGTGCTACGAGGGCGGATACGGCATTGATGAAGGCATAGCGATCGCGAAGCAGCTTGACGGGAAGGTCGATTTGATCCATGTTTCCGCCGGAAGCCACGAGGTGCCGGAGGCGTTCACCATCACGCATCCCAGCATGTTCCTACCGGACGGCGTGAACGTCAAGTACGCGGCGGAGATTAAAAAGCATGTCAAGACTCCGGTGGCGACCGTCGGCGCTCTCGGCGATCCCGAGCTCATGGAAGAGATCATCGCCTCTGGCAAGGCAGACGTTGTTCTGGCCGCCCGTGCCCTTCTCGCCGATCCCGATATGCCCAATAAGGCGCGCGAGGGGAAACCAGACGAAATCAGACGCTGCCTGCGCTGCTTCGTATGTTTCTCTGCCTTAGTGACAAAACTCCAGTATGTGTGTGCCGTGAACCCCGAAACCGGCTTTGAACAGGACTGCCGGCACGAGCTGCCTCCCGCTGTCAAAAAAACTGTTCTTGTCGCCGGCGGCGGCATTGCCGGGATGCAGGCGGCGCTGACAGCTTCACAGCGCGGGCACAAGGTCATCCTTTACGAAAAGGGCGACCGCCTCGGCGGCGTGCTCAGATGCGAGGAAAAAGTGCCTTTCAAGAAGCTCCTTGCCGACTATCTCGACTACCAGGCACGTATGGTATCCCGCGCGCCGATAGATGTGCAACTGGGTACTGAGGTAACACCTGATCTGGCAAAAGCGGTCGATGCCGATGTCATCATCGCCGCTCTCGGCACGCGCCCGGTTATTCCGGAGATTCCGGGGATAAGCGGTAAGAATGTCCTTGGGGCGGAGGAAGTATATTATCATCCGGAAAGTACCGGTAAAAATGTAGTCATTATCGGCGGAGGCCTGGTGGGCATTGAGCTCGGCATCTTTCTCTCGGGGCTCGGACGCAAGGTCACGCTCATTGAGATGATGGAAACCCTGAACGACGGTGGCAATCCCGTCCACGCCCTCGCTTTAATCAATGAAATAAATAAGTATGGCATACAGGCGTCCACCGCCACCAGAGCGGCAGAGATAAACGAGAAGGGCGTCATCGGCGAATATGTGGGGAGCGCATTTACCTTGCCGCCATGTCCGACAGTGGAGGCGGCGGTGCTACGATCGAACAGCTTTGGCAGGGTAGTCAGAGCCGAAGCTGAGGAAGGTAGCAAACAGTTCTTCGAAGCTGATACGGTAATCTATGCGGTAGGCCAGCAACCGCTTCGCGACGAGGTGAATGCGCTCCGTTTTTGCGCGCCGGAGTTCCATCAGATCGGCGATTGCTTGACTCCGAAAAACATACAGCAGGCGACCGGTATGGCTTTTACCGTTGCCCGCGACATCTGAAGATTCTAAAAAACACCCTAACAACGCAAGACCTGCCCGTATCTGACCAGACTGGCCAGCCCGGTAGCCGCCCTTTCCGGGGTGGGGTAGGTGGGGATATTCCCTTCCTCAAGGGCATTGATCCAGTGGTCGGCAGTCCCGCCGGGTGAGTCCAGGCATACGGTTATCGGCTTGCTATATTCCCTGGCTATTTCAATGGCCGCCCGCATCAACGGCATATTGGCTTCCCAGAAAATGGCGGCGATAGCTACAGTGTCAACGCCATCGTCGCCCATAACGGTTTTCAGTATGGCGTGGCTGTCATTAAAATAATTTGATTTCCAGGCTACGTCCACCGGATTATCAATCGCGTTAAGTGGGGGTATCAGCTGTCTCAACTGCTTCTTGGTGGTGGGGGAAAAATCGGCGAGCTTCAGGCCGAGCTCACGGCATCTGTCGGCGGCGACTATGCCGAGGCCAGCCTGGACACAGAAAATTGCTACCCTGCCGCCCGCTGCCGGTGGTTGCAAGGTCAGCGCTTTGGCGATATCGACCAACTCGGTGGTGTTATTGGCAGTAATCATGCCCGACTGGGTAAAGGCCGCCTTATAGAGAGGGTACCGGCCGGCCAAGGCGCCGGTATGAGAGAGGGTAGCCCGGTTGCTCGCTTCTTCCCGGCCGCCTTTAAGGACCACGACCGGCTTTCGTGAGACCCCATCCCTGACGACTTTCATCAGCCGCCTGGGCTGTTGCAGGCCCTCCAGATACAATACTATTACCCTGGTCTCATCATCATCAAGGAAATAGGTGACGATGTCGTCAAAATCAAGGGCACAGCGGTTGCCCAGGCCGATAGCCTTGCTGATACCCATATTATGATTGGTCAGGGCGTGGACAGTGTGGATGCACATCCCGCCGCTTTGAGTGGCTACGGCGACATTGCCGGCCCGGGCTACGGTTAGGGTAGACTGGAACGAGGCGACCAGGTTGACACGGGGGTTGACTACTCCCATGGTGTTCGGCCCGATGACTATCATGCCGCTCCGGCTGGCGATGTCTCGTAGCTTTGATTGTAGGCCCAGGCCGGCCTCGGTGCCGACCTCTTTAAAGCCGCTGCTGATTACGATTGTTGCCGATACCCCTCTGGCGGCGCACTCTTCGGCAGCGGCTACGGTCAGCCGGGCTGGAAGCACAATAAGCGCCAAGTCAATTTCGCCGGGGACAGCACCCACCGAAGGGTAGGCGGTCAGCCCCAGGACCTCGTTGGCTGAAGGGTTTACCGGATAGATACGGCCCCTGAAGCCGGCTTCGAGCAGGCTGGCGACGCAGGCATGGCCCAGTTTCCCCGGGGCTGCTGAGGCACCAATTACGGCGATGGTTCGGGGATAGAAGACATGGTTCAATCGCTCGTTCAGGTCCATGTTCCATAGCCCCGATTAATTATGTGGTTCAATCGATACCTCGTTCAGTCTTGCCAGACCCTGCGGGTTCAGGTTATAGCCCTTTACATAAGGTTTAACCAGGATATAGTTCTGCCCGAACCATAGCGGCAGACAGGCGGCATCGTCAACCAGCATTTGCTCTGCCTGCTGATACAACGCCAGGCTGGTGGCATAGTCCTGTTCTATGCCAGCCTGCTTGAGCAGGCTATCCATCTCGGGGTTACTGTAGTCGCCGTAGTTGTTATCGGCGCGACTATGGAACAGGATTTCCAGAAAGTTCTGGGGGTGGGGGTAGTCGGCTATCCAGCCCATAAAGAACATCTCGTCCTTCTCTGTTTTAAGGTTGTAGATATACCGTTCCGGCTCCAGCTGCCTGACCGCCACCTCGACTCCCAGGTTCTGGCGCCATTCATAGATGATTGACTCCAGCCCTGGTGATATTAGCCCTCCCCAGCCGGAGGTGGTAATGGTAATGGGCGGTAACTGGGACACGTCGCCGTACCTGGAGCTGGCAATGAGTTCTCTGGCCCTGGCCGGGTCAAAGGCCAGTCCAGACAGGTTCTCGTTATAGCCAGGCATACCCGGCGGCAGGATACCGTCGGCTCGCTGCACCATGTCCCGGAACACCAGCGATATCAACCTGTCCTTGTCAATCGCCAGAGAGAAGGCGCGGCGGACGTTGACATCGTCGAATGGCGGTTGGCTGGTATCGAAGCCTATGTATGAGAAGCTCAACTCGGGGACAACCGTTAGCTCCTGGTAGAAGGAACCAGCTGGGTCCTGTACCCGGTCGATATAGGCTGAGCCGGTGGCGGTGATGTCTATCTCGCCGGTCTCGTACATATTCATGGGGACGCCGCTCCAGAGGTGGAAGATGACCAAGTCGAGCCTGGCTTTCTCTCCGTAGTAGTCCGTATTCTTCTCTAGGACAAGCTGGGAGTTATTATCCCACCGCCTGAGCTTGAACGGGCCGGTGCCATTGGGATGGCGCCACCAATTCTTTCCTGAAGCAACGTTTTCCTGGTCAACGACGTAAGCCGTGGGATAGGTCAGCTTGGACAGGAAGTAAGACTTGGGGGCGTCTATGGTCACCTGGAGGGTGAAATCATCAATGACCTTTACCCCGCTTATCTCCCGGCTCTTGCCCGCTAGGACATCGGCGACGCCAGCGATGTCACCCAGGTAGGTGGCGGCCGTTAGCGAGCCGGTAGCGGGGTCACAGGCCCGTTCCCAAGAGTACTTGAAGTCGGCGGCTTTTACCGCCCGCCCATCGTGAAATGTTACATCCTGGCGTAGGTAAAAAGTATAGGTAGTGCCGTCGTTGCTCACCTGCCACTTTTCGGCGATATCCGGGGCCGGCTCCAGGTTATCGTCGAGGCAGACTAGGCCGCTGAACAGTTGCATTATGTACCCGTGGGAGGTCATTTCACCGGCAACCGCTGGGTCGAGGGTAAACGGGTCAATGCCGTAGAGATTGAGGACATCTCCCTCTTCCCAAGTCGGGGTGCAGACAGCATTGGGCAGATAGAAGGCCAGCAGGCTGCATATAAGCAGTGCGGCGAGAATGGTAAACAGTACTCTTTTCGTTGTCGACCTGCGGCGCGAAGGTTCGACCGGTTCAATTTCTGCCGTGTTTTGAAGAGCTATTAATCTCACCCCCTTACCTTACCCCGGGTGTTTAAGAGGGGCGCTAGCCCCTCTTTTCTTAATTCCCCTTCCCCTTTGAAGGGG